>CALMIQ010000413.1 GCA_937863965.1 uncultured Micropruina sp. | reverse complement strand
GCTCGACCATCGCGATCTTCCCGATCGACTCCAAGACCACCGACTACCTGCGGCTGACCGGGCGCTCCGAGGAGCAGATCGCCCTGGTCGAGCAGTACGCGAAGCGGCAGGGCCTCTGGCACGCCGACGACGCCGAGCCGCGCTACTCCGAGTACCTGGAGCTCGACCTGGGCACCATCGTCCCCTCGATCGCCGGGCCCAAGCGTCCGCAGGACCGGATCATCCTCGCCGAGGCCGCGGACGCCTTCGAGCACTCGGTCGCCACCTACACCGACGACGCCCACAAGCAGGTGCACGTCACGCTCGCCGACGGGGTCGACTTCGACCTGCCGACCGGCGCGGTCACCATCGCCGCGATCACCTCGTGCACCAACACCTCCAATCCGAGCGTGATGATCGGTGCCGGGCTGCTGGCCAAGAAGGCGGTCGAGAAGGGCCTCAGCCGCAAGCCGTGGGTGAAGACGTCGCTGGCGCCCGGCTCGAAGGTGGTCACCGACTACTACGCCCGCTCGGGCCTCGACGAGTACCTGGCGAAGCTCGACTTCGACCTGGTCGGCTACGGCTGCACCACCTGCATCGGCAACTCCGGCCCGCTGATCCCCGAGGTATCCGCCGCGGTGAACTCCGTCGACCTGGCGGTCACCTCGGTGCTGTCGGGCAACCGCAACTTCGAAGGCCGGATCAACCCGGACGTGAAGATGAACTACCTGGCCAGTCCGCCGTTGGTGGTCGCCTACGCGCTCGCCGGACGGATGGACATCGACCTGCTCACCGAGCCGCTCGGCGAGGGCTCGGACGGCCAGCCGGTCTACCTGCGCGACATCTGGCCGAGCACCGAAGAGGTCGAGCAGGTGGTCAACAGCTCCATCTCGTCCGACATGTTCACCAGCCGGTACGCCGACGTGTTCGCCGGCGACGACACCTGGCGTTCCCTGCCCACGCCGACCGGCGAGGTCTTCGAGTGGGACGCCGATTCGACCTACGTCCGCAAGCCGCCGTACTTCGAGAACATGCCGGCGCAACCGCGTCCGGTCTCGGACGTCGCGGGCGCCCGGGTGTTGCTCAAGCTGGGCGACTCGGTGACCACCGACCACATCTCGCCGGCCGGCGCGATCAAGGCCGACAGCCCCGCCGGGAAGTACCTCACCGAGCACGGCGTGGCCCGCAAGGACTTCAACTCCTACGGCTCGCGGCGCGGCAACCACGAGGTGATGATCCGCGGCACCTTCGCCAACATCCGGCTGCGCAACCAGCTGGCGCCCGGCACCGAGGGCGGCTTCAGCCGCGACTTCACCCTCCCGGACGCCCCGGTGACCACCGTCTACGACGCCGCCCAGAGCTACGCCGCGGCCGGCGTCCCGCTGGTGGTGCTGTCCGGCAAGGAGTACGGCTCCGGGTCGTCCCGCGACTGGGCGGCCAAGGGCACCGCGCTGCTGGGCGTCAAGGTGGTCATCGCCGAGAGCTACGAGCGCATCCACCGGTCGAACCTGATCGGCATGGGCGTGCTGCCGCTGCAGTTCCCCGACGGCGAGAACGCCGACTCGCTCGGCCTCACCGGCGAGGAGACGTTCACCTTCACCGGCATCGAGGAGCTCAACTCCGGCACCACGCCGAAGACGGTTCGGGTGCAGGCCGACGACAAGGTGTTCGACGCGATCGTCCGGATCGATACGCCGGGGGAGGCCGACTACTACCGCAACGGCGGCATCATGCAGTACGTGCTGCGGAGCCTGCTGCGGTCCTGACCCTTGGCGAAGCGACTGGACAAGGCGGAACGCGCCCGCAGGGAGCGCGAGATCGCCGCACGCGCGGCGACGGTCGGCAAGCCCCGGCCGAAGGCTGCGGCTCGCCCCAAGGCGCAGTCGGCCGCCGAGCCGAAGCCGTTGGCCCGACCCAAGGCGGCACCGCGTCCGAAACCCGCCAGCGTGCGGGCGACGGGCAGCGGCATCGGCTCGGAACTGGCCGAACGTGCCGCCTGGTCGATGCTGGCCGCCCTGGCCGCGCTGGCCGGTGCCGGGATCGCGCTGGCGCTCGGTGGCGCGATCGTGCCGTCGCTGTGCCCCAGCGACGACGGCACCTGCGGCTTCG
Source organism: uncultured Micropruina sp. (assembly GCA_937863965.1). GTDB lineage: Bacteria > Actinomycetota > Actinomycetes > Propionibacteriales > Propionibacteriaceae > Micropruina. Next base: position 2,397 of record CALMIQ010000413.1, on the reverse strand, counting down.
GCTGGATGGTGCTGATCGGCATGGTCGGCTATGTCGTGGCGCTGCTCCCGGCCTGCGCGATCGGCGGGCTCGGGATCTGGTTCTGGGTCGCGTACCTGGCCGGTTACGCCCCGCTGATGGTGGTGGCGGCGGTGGGTGACTGGTGGTGGTGGGTGGCGCTGCTGCTGCTCCCGCCGGTGGCCGCGGTGGCGAGCGCGCCGCTGGGTCGCGACGTCGTCCCGCTCCAACAGCGGATCGGGCTGCTCGGCCTGGCGGTGGCCGGGTTGGCCCTCGTCATCTGGTGGTACGCCCTGGTGCGCTGATCGGAGATCGTGACATGGTGGCTGCGGCGCCAGGGGCTGACAGTCGAATACTCGCCGCATGGCTGAGACGGCCGGGACGGGCGTCCGGAAGTCGCTAGCGTGGCCGCACCAACACACTTCGGGAGCTCGCACCAGATGGCGGGCTGAGAGGGCGGAGTGCGATCCACTCGGATCGCGGGTCCGCCGACCGACTGAACCTGTCCGGGTAATGCCGGCGTAGGGAGGTTTCGTCATGGCGACGTCCGATCCGACCATCGAGCGCACCACGTCCACCGTGTCCGCCACGTCCGACGAACGGGTCGAGGCGCCCATCGTGCTCACCGACAGCCCGCCGCGTCCGCTGCGGTTCTTCGACCAGTTCGCGATGTGGGCCAACCTCGGAATCAGCCTGTTCGGGCCGCTGACCGGCGCCCTGATCGCCGCCACCACGGGTTCGGTGTGGGTGGCGATCGCGGCCATCGTGCTCGGCTGTTCGATCGGCGCGGCGCTGCTCGGGACGTCCGCGGTGTTCGGCGCCACCACCGGGATGCCGGCGATGGTGTCCCTGCGCGGGCTGCTCGGACGCCGCGGCTCGCTGGTGCCCACGGTGCTCAACATCGGCCAGAACATCGGCTGGGCGACGATGGAGATCATCGTCATCTCGTCGGCAGCGACGGCGATCGTCGGCGATGCCTGGCGCTGGCCGTTCGTGCTGCTCGCCGGCGCGGCGGCGACGGTCATGGCGGTCCGTCCGCTGGGCAGCGTGCGGCTGCTCCGCAAGGTGATGGTCTGGCTGGTGCTGATCGCCTCGGTGGTCCTGTTCGTGCAGGTGCTGCTCCAGCCGGCCGGGGAGATTCCGCAGGATGGCGTGCTGGGCTTCTGGCCGGCGGTCGATCTGGCGATCGCCGGCGTCGTGTCGTTCGCGCCGCTGGCCGCCGACTACAGCCGGCACTCGCGGACCCGCCGGGCCGCGTTCTGGGGCTCGGCGCTGGGCTACGGCCTGGCGGCGGTCGCCTACTACACCCTGGGCGTGTTCGCCGTCGCCCACCTGGGCGCCACCGACGTCATCGCCGCGCTGATCGCGCTCCCGGCGGGGGCGGTCGCGCTGGGCATCCTGCTGGTCGACGAGGTGGACGAGGCGTTCGCGAACGTCTACTCGACCACCATGTCGATCCAGAACATCGCCCCCAACCTCGACCGGCGGGTCGTCGCGATCTGCGTCGGCGCGCTCGCGACCCTGCTGGCCGGCCTGCTGGACTTCGGCCAGTACCAGTCGTTCCTGTTCCTGATCGGATCGGTCTTCGTCCCGCTGTTCGCGGTCGCCGCCGCCGACTTCCTGATGGTCAGCGGGCGGCGCTGGGACGTCAGCGACACCGCGCGGCTGCGCTGGGCGCCGGTGGTCGCCTGGGCGGCCGGATTCATCGCCTACCAGCTGGTCTATCCCGGCACGCTGCCCGGGTGGTCCGCCTTCTGGCTCGGCGTCGACGCCGCGATCGGCTTCGTGCCGCCCAGCTGGCTCGGTTCGTCCGTGGCGGCGATCGTCGTGTCCGGCGTGCTGATGGTCCTCCTGGGACGAGCCGGGACGCGCTCGCGCGGGTAGCTGCCGGGTGAGCAGCTCCACGCGTCCCTGACCGCGGGGTGGTGCCTGAGTGGACACCGATCGTGCCGGCCGGGCAGGACATCGGCGGGGGGCCCGGGGCGGCCCGGCCGCCCCGACCCCCCGCGCCCGGGGCGCGGCGGACGGCGCCCGCCGCGGGGGTACCGTGGGCGCCCCCCGGCCCGGGGGGTGGTGCCGGAGGGGCCACCGATGGGGCGGGCGGGGAGGGCCAGGGGGGGGGGGCGGGCTGCGCCGCGCGCACGCCGACCGCCGGCGCCGGACGCGCGACGATCGGCGCCTGCCGCGGGGTTACGTTGAGGTCATGCGCCCTCCGACCCTGACCCGGCAGATCCTGGGGCTGGCCGTGCCGGCGTTCTTCGCGCTCGTCGCGGAGCCGCTGTTCCTGCTGGTGGATTCGGCGATCGTCGGGCACCTGGGGACGCCGCAACTGGCCGGCCTCGGCGTCGCCGGCTCGGTGCTGGCCACCGCGGTCGGGGTGTTCGTCTTCCTGGCCTACGG
>CALMIQ010000412.1 GCA_937863965.1 uncultured Micropruina sp. | reverse complement strand
GATCCGGGCCTTCGCGTTGCAGCAGGCCGTCCCGACGGCGGCGCTCGCCGCCGCGCTGGGTGACCTGGGGCCGCTCCGGACCATCCTCGACGGCCCCGACGGCCCCGGCGACCGCACCCGCGCGGCGATCGAGATCCGCCCGTACGCGTTCACCGACGCGAGCGGCAGCCATTCCGGGTGGCTGGCGTCCGACCTCACCCCGACCCTGGACGGGCGCCTCGGCGTCCCCCGCGACGACTTCGTGCTCGGCCTGTCCCCGGCCTCGGTGACGCTGGCCCAGCTCACCATGCGGAACCCGCGCGGCCGCGCCCTCGACCTGGGCGCCGGCTGCGGCATCCAATCGGTGCACCTCGCCACCCACACCGGGGCGGTGGTGGCCACCGACCTCAACCCGCGGGCCTGCGCGATGACCGCCCTGACCGCGGCGCTCAACGGCATCACCGTCGACGTCCGGCAGGGGTCGCTGTACGAGCCGGTGGCCGGTGAGGGCTTCGACCTGATCGTCACCAACCCGCCCTACGTGATGGCGCCGCCGGACACCTCCCGGCTGGTCTACCGGGAGGGCTCGTTCACCGCCGACGGACTGGTGCGGGCCGTCGTCACCGGCGCCGCGGCGCACCTCAACCCGGGCGGCGCGCTGCAGGTGCTCGGCAACTGGGCGATCACCGCCGACCAACCCTGGCAGGACCGGCTGGCCGGCTGGATCGCCCCGACCGGCTGCGACGCCCTGGTGCTGCAGCGCGAGCGGCTCGACCCGTTCGAGTACATCGAGATCTGGCTGGCCGACGCCGGCCTCACCGGCACCCCCGAATACGCCGTCCGCTACGCCGAATGGGTCGACTACTTCGAGGCCCTCGGCATCGTCGGGGTGGGCCTGGGCTGGCTCACCCTCTACGACACCGGCCACGCCGATCCGGTGGTCAGGTTCGACGACTGGCCGCACCAGGTGCACGCCGGCCTCGGCGACGCCTTCGCCGAATTCCCGGACGCCGCCCGCGCCGCCCGGCTGCCCGACGACGCCGTCCTCGGCACCGCCTGGACACTCGACCCCGCCGTCACCTCCGAGGCGATCGGACGCCCCGGCGCCGCCGACCCCGAACACCTGGTGTTCCGCCGCGGCACCGGTTTCGGACGCGCCGTCGCGGTCGACACCGCCCTGGCCGCCGTGGCCGGCGCCTGCGACGGCGACCTGCCGCTCGGCGTCCTGATCGACGCGGTCGCCGACCTGCTGGACGCCGACGCCGCCGCACTCCGCGCCGACCTGGTGCTGCGGCTGCGCCCGCTGATCGCCGACGGCTACCTGCACCGCACAGGCGTCCACTGACCCGGCGACTTCGCCGGTCAGGTGGCCGAGCGTTCGTCCTTTGTGGTTACCATTCCCCCCGAGGCCGCCGTCGCGGCCATCGAACCCCGCGCACCGAGGAAGATCCACCGTGGCAACAGCAGGCAAGACCCGGCTCGTGATCGTCGAGTCACCCGCCAAGGCGACCAAGATCGCCAGTTTCCTCGGCGCCGGCTACGTGGTGGAGTCCAGCCGCGGCCATGTCGCCGACCTGCCCACCGGCGCCGCCGAGGTGCCGGCCAAGTACAAGGGTGAGAAGTGGGCCCGCACCGGCGTCAACGTCGACAAGGACTTCGAGCCGCTCTACGTGGTCGCGGCCGACAAGAAGGGGACCATCCGCGAGCTGAAGGCGAAGCTGGCCGGCGCCGACGAACTCCTGCTGGCCACCGATGAGGACCGCGAAGGTGAGGCCATCGCGTGGCACCTGATGCAGCAGCTCAAGCCGAAGGTCCCGGTCCGCCGGATGGTGTTCCACGAGATCACCCCGCAGGCCATCGCCGAGGCGGTGGCCAACCCGCGCGAACTCGACACCGACCTGGTCGACGCCCAGGAGACCCGGCGCATCCTCGATCGGCTCTACGGCTACGAGGTCTCCCCGGTGCTGTGGAAGAAGGTCATGCCGCGGCTGTCGGCGGGCCGCGTGCAGTCGGTGGCCACCCGGCTGGTGGTCGATCGCGAGCGGCAGCGGATGGCCTTCCGGTCGGCCGGCTACGCCGGCATCGAGGCCGTGCTGAACGCCGGGGCCGACGCCGAGCCGCCCACCTTCACCGCCACCCTGCAGCAGGTCAGCGACCTGCGCCTGGCCCGGGGCAGCGACTTCGACCCGCAGGGCAAGCTGACCGGCAAGGGCCTGTTCCACCTCTCCACCGAGCAGGCCGAGGCCCTCGCCGAGGCCCTCCGGCGGGCCGCCTTCGCGGTCGCCTCGGTCGAGGCCAAGCCGTACACCCGGCGTCCGTACGCGCCGTTCCGCACCACCACCCTGCAGCAGGACGCCGGGCGCAAGCTGGGCTTCACCGCCGAGCGCACCATGCGGGTCGCCCAGGACCTCTACGAGCGCGGCTTCATCACCTATATGCGAACCGACTCGGTCACCCTGTCGGCGACCGCGATCGCCGCGGCCCGGGCGCAGGTCAAGCAGCTCTTCGGCGGCAAGTACCTGCCGGAGAAGCCACGCGTCTACACCTCCAAGGTGAAGAACGCCCAGGAGGCGCACGAGGCCATCCGGCCCGCCGGCGAGACGTTCGCCACGCCGTCCGAGACCGGGCTGCACGGCGACGGCCTGCGGCTCTACGAGTTGATCTGGAAGCGCACCCTGGCCTCGCAGATGGCGGACGCGGTCGGCGAGACCGTCAGCATCCGGATCGGCGCCACCCTGCCGCAGCGGATCGCGGTCACCGACGCCACCACCGGCGAGATCACCGAGACCGGACGCTGCACCTTCGGCGCCTCGGGCCGCACCATCACCTTCCCGGGCTTCCTCAAGGCCTACGTCGTCGGCGTCGAGGCGGACGAGACCTCCGACGACGCCCAGGCCCGGCTGCCGCAGCTGGTCGCCGGCGCCGCGCTCACCGCCGAGGAGGTGAAGGCGCTCAGCCACGAGACCCGCCCGCCGGCCCGGTACACCGAGCCGTCGCTGGTGGCGAAGCTGGAGGAGCTGGAGATCGGCCGGCCGTCCACCTACGCCTCGATCATCCGCACCATCACCAGCCGCGACTACGTGTTCAAGAAGGGCTCGGCGCTGGTGCCGACCTGGTTGGCGTTCGCGGTCACCCGGCTGCTCGAGGAGCACTTCCCGCGGCTGGTGGACTACACCTTCACCGCGGCGCTGGAGGAGACCCTCGACGACATCGCCAGCGGCCAGGCGGCCCGGCTGCAGGTGCTCAACGACTTCTACTTCGGGCCCGAGGGCGCCTCGCACGAGGGCCTGCACACCCTGGTCAACGAGCTCGGCGAGATCGACGCCCGCGGGCTGTCCACCTTCGCGCTGGGCGACTCGGGGATCGCAGTGCGGGTCGGACGCTACGGCACCTACGTCGAGGACGCCGAGGAGCGCCGGGCGAACGTCCCCGACGACCTGCCGCCCGACGAGCTGACCGTCGACCTCGCCAAGGAACTGCTCGACCAGCCGGCGGGCGAGGAGCGCGAACTGGGCGTCGACCCGGAATCCGGGCGCCAGATCGTCGCCAAGTCGGGCCGCTACGGGCCCTACGTCACCGAGCTGCTCGAGGAGGGCGCACCGAAGTCGGCCAAGCCGCGCACCGGTTCGCTGTTCGCCTCGATGAGCCTGGAGACGATCGGCCTGGACGATGCGCTGCGGCTGCTCAGCCTGCCCCGGGTGGTCGGCACGGCGTCCGACGGCGTCGAGATCACCGCCCAGAACGGCCGCTACGGGCCCTATCTGAAGAAGGGCACCGATTCGCGCTCGCTGACCGCCGAGGAGCAGATCTTCGACATCACCCTGGCCGAGGCGGAGGAGATCTACGCCCAGCCGAAGACCCGGGGCCGGGCCCGGGCGGCCGCCAGTCCGCTCAAGGAACTGGGTGCCGACCCGGCGACCGGCAAGCCGATGGTGATCAGGGACGGCCGTTTCGGCGCCTACGTCACCGACGGCGAGGTGAATGCGACGCTGCGCAAGACCGACTCGATCGAGGCGATGACCGCCGATCGGGCCGCGGAGCTGCTGGCCGAGAAGCGCGCGAAGGGCCCGGCGCCCAAGCGCACCACCACCACCCGCCGCACGGCGACCAAGCGGACCACGACGACCAAGCGGACCACCGCCAAGCGGGCGTAGCCGGCCATGGCGCAGGGCGGTGAGGTGCTGCGGTTCGAGCTGCCGCTGACCGCGGAGGCGACGGACCTGAGCAGCTCGACCACCGGCATCCACCGGCTGGTCGGACGTCCGCCCGTCACCTCGACCGCCACCGTGATCGACACCGACGACCAGCGGCTGCTGGATTGGGGGCTGGAACTCTCCCGCGTGGCCCAGACCGGCCGGTGGGTGCTGCGGGCCCCGGGCTGGGAGCCGGTGCTGCCCGCCGAGTGGGTCTCCCCCCAGGCCGAGGACGAGATCCCGTCCGAGGTGGCCGGCCGCCTGCTGCCGTTCCGGCGCGGCGGCATCCTGGGGCCCAAGCTGGAGGTCGGGACGGTGCGCCGGCGGTTCTCGCTGGCGGACGCCGCCGGCCGGGCCATCGGCGAGATCGTCGACGAGCGGGTGCGGGTGTCGCGGCCCGCCGGGCAGCTCGCCGCCTTCCGCACCGTGACGCTGACCACGGCCGCGGCACTCGCGCCCTCCGCCCGGCAGGCGGTGGTGGCCGCGTTCGTCGCGGTGGGCGGCATTCCGGTCGACGACGCCCCCGGGCTGGCCGCGCGGTTGGGCCTGGCTCATCGCGGTCAGTACCGCGACCGGCCCTCGGCCCGGTCGGTGATCGAGGAGTTCGTCGGTGCCCGGCTCGAATCCCACTGGCGGCGGCTGCTGCTGGCCGACCTCGCGGCCCGGGTCGCCGACGGCGGCGACGCCGAGCTGCGCGCCGGCGTCCGGCTGCTGCGCGACGAACTGGCCGGGCTGGCGCCGCTGCTGGACGCCGCCTGGGTGCAGCCGGGACGCCGGCTGCTGGACGCGGCGCTGGCCGACACCGCGCGTCCGCTGCAGCGCACCGAACGCTGGCTACGCATTCTGGACCTGCTCGCGCGCGGATCCACCGAGCCGCCGCTGCCGTTGGTGGCCGGGCGGATCACCGGCCCGGTGCTGGCCCAGGAGCTGGAGGCGGTCGTCCACCTGCTGCACGACCGGTGCCGCACCCTCGACGAGTTCGCCACCGACGAGCGCTGGGCGCAGGCCTATCAGGTCGCCGTCCGGGCGCGGGCGCTGAGCAGGCTGTCCCGGGGGGTGTTCGGCAAGCCGGCCAAGCGACTCTGCCGGCAGCTGGAGGCGATCGCCGGCCAGCTGGTGGCCACCGTGCGTCCGGACGCCGCACGCCTGGCCCGTGACCTGCACGGCCTGACCGCCGCCGAGATCTTCGAGGCCGGCCGGATCTACGAGCGGACAATGCTGTCGGTCGACTACGCGCGTGACCGCTTCCTGCGGGACTGGCCGGTGCTGTGGGACCGGCTGCGGAGACGGGTGATCCGGCCGCGGGTGCCGCATCAGGCGGTGCCGTCGTGACGGGCGCGTTCGTGGTCTTCGAGGGCGGCGACGGGGTGGGCAAGTCCACCCAGACCCGGCTGCTCGCCGACTGGGCCGCCGACAACGGGATCGCCGCCCGGCTCACCTTCGAACCCGGCGACACCGTCGCCGGGCGGATGATCCGTCGGATCGTGCTGGATCCGGCCACCGGGGATCTCGACCCGCGCGCCGAGGCCCTGCTGTACGCCGCCGACAAGGCGCATCACCTGCACGAGGTGGTCCGGCCGGCGCTGGCACGCGGCGAGCTGGTGATCTGCGACCGCTACGTCGACTCGATGCTCGCCTACCAGGGCGCCGGGCGGGTGCTCGACCTGGCCGAGGTGACCGGGATCGCCCGCTGGGCCACCGGCGGGCTGCTGCCCGACCTGACCGTGCTGCTCGACCTGGAACCGGAGCATGCGGTGGGCGCGATCGCCGAACCCGACCGGCTGGAGGGTGCCGGCGCCGACTTCCACGAACGGGCCAGGGCGCTGTTCCTGGAGTTGGCCGCGCAGGATCCGGAGCGCTACCTGGTGCTGCCGGCGCGCCGGCCGCGGGAGTGGATCGCCGAACGGGTCCGGGACCGGGTGGCGGCGCTGCTGCCGGATTCGGCGCCGCTGTCGGAGCCGGATGGCAGGATCGAACCATGACGGTGTGGGCCGACCTGGTCGGGCAGGACAGGGTGGTCGAGGTGCTGCGGCGGGCCGTCGCGGGCGATGCCCATGCGATGACCCACGCCTGGCTGATCACCGGGCCGCCCGGCTCCGGCCGGTCCAACGCGGCCCGCGCGTTCGCCGCCGCCCTGCAGTGCGAGCGCGGCGGCTGCGGCGAGTGCTCGGCCTGCCGGACGTCGTTGTCGGGCGCCCACCCCGACGTCACCCTGGTGCGCACCGAGCAGCTGTCGATCGGCGTCGACGAGGTGCGCGACCTGGTCCGCCGGGCCGCGATGGCGCCCACCCTGGGCCGCTACCAGGTGATCGTCGTCGAGGACGCCGACCGGGTCACCGAACGGGGCGCCGACGCCCTGCTGAAGAGCATCGAGGAGCCGGCGGCCCGGACGGTGTGGCTGCTCTGCGCGCCCACCCCGGACGACGTGGTGGTGACCATCCGGTCGCGCTGCCGCCGGGTGGAGCTGGCCACGCCCAGCGCCGCCGCGGTGGCCGAGCTGCTGGTGCGGCGCGACGGCGTCCCGGCCGACCTGGCCGCGTTCGCCGCCCGGGTCGCCCAGGGTCACATCGGCCGGGCCCGGATGCTGGCCCGCAACGAGGCGGTCCGCGCCCGCCGGGCCGAGCTGCTCCAGCTGCCCGGACGGCTGACCTCGCTGTCGGCCTGCCTGAGTGCCGCCGCCGGCCTGGTCGAGGCGGCCGCGGCGGAGGCGTCCGGCACCACCGGCGAACTGGACG
>CALMIQ010000411.1 GCA_937863965.1 uncultured Micropruina sp. | reverse complement strand
CCAGGAAGTCGGCGAAGGAGTTCGCCGGCACCGGATCGGACGCGGTCGGGGAGGCGAAGATCGTGCTCGCCGGCAGGTCGGTGATGCTCAGGCAGCGCAGGTTGTAGTTGTCCACCACCTGCAGCGTCGCCTCCAGCACCAGCGCCCGGCCGAGGTGGGCGAGCACCGCCTTCGTGGTGGCGTCGCCGCGGGCCAGGGTGCGGGACGCATACCGGGTGCCCGGGTTGGCCGGATCGGTACCGACCAGGGTCAGCTCCACCACCTGGTTGCTCAGCGAGCCGTAGCTGGCGGCGAAGGCGTCCGCCGGCGGGGTGGGGACGGCCGTGCCGTGCGCGCCGATCGCCAGCACCCCGCCGACCGTGAGGTCGCCGGGTGCGGGGGTGTGCGGGAAGGAGTAGCCGGGCGCGGAACCCTTGCCGCCCGGCTGCTGCTCCAGGAACGTCAGCAGCTCGAGCATCGTCGCACCCGCGCCGACCCGGACCCGGGTCGGCAGGCCGTCACCGGCCGGCAGCAGTTCCATGCCGGCGAAGCCCTTGGTCAGGTCGATCAGCAGCACCCGCTCGTTCGGGGCGGCGGTCGGCGTCAGGGTCAGCGGCGACCAGCCGTGCATCACCCCGCGCGGCCGCAGCTGATAGCCGTTGTCCTGCGCCCAGTTGCAGACCAGCGCCACGTCGTCCGCGGTGAGCGGCGCGCAGGTGAGCATGCCCGGGCGGACGATCTGGCGGTCCCAGTTGCGGTAGGGCAGCAGATTCAGCGGCACCTGCGCGGGGAACCCGGGCAGGTCCGGCCGGCCGGTGGGCGGATCGAGCGCGCCCGCCGTCACCGTCCAGTCCCAGATGGTGCCGTGGACGGTGTAGTGCTGGGTGCGGCCGTTCATCGTCAGCTGCACGAGTTCCGGCTCCGGGGGCGGGCTGTGCCGGGCGTCGGCGGTGACCACCACCAGCGGCCGGATCGTGGCGCCCGCGTGGAACGGCAGGTCGGCCAGTTCGACCGTGGCGGACTGGCCGAGCAGCAGGTTGGTGGCCGGGCTTGCCTGGAAGGGGCCGACGCTCGCGCTGAAGTCCAGCGCCACCCCCGCCGAGTTGGTCAGGGCGATGCGTTGTGCCTGGATCATGGTGGTTCTCCGATCGTCCGGCTCCGCGGTCAGAGGTAGCTGATGACGTAGTTGATCGCGGCGTTGCGCGGACGCGTCTCCGCGCCGCCGGTTGCCGAGGTCGAGGCGGCGGTCGTGTTGTTCTCGGCGTACACCCCGGGGGTCTCCAGGCCGCCGAGGTTGATGATGTGGTAGTCGCCGCCGGCGCTGGCGTAGGTGTGGGTGTGGCTCTGCAGGCCGAACGGTTGCATCGAACCGACCGCGTCGCCGCTGTTGCCGGGGATCGCCAGCGAGGGCTGCGGCGACGTCCGGGTGGCCGCGTTGGGGTCGACCCCGGCGCCGCCGTCCGTGCCGCGGTGGAAGATGCCGCGGTAGTCGGGGACGCAGAAGGTGGTCTTGGTGCCGCCGTAGGAGGTGCCGATGACCTTCAGCAGCGCCTGGTACTGCGGGTCGGTGTTGCCCAGTGCGCGCCCGTCGCAGGGCAGGAAGCCCTGGGCGATCAGGGCGGCTTCGGAGGTGGGGGTGAGGGAGCCGGCGTAGGGGAGCACGGAGCCCACGGGGTACAGCGAGGACATGAGGGTTCTCCTTCGCGGGTCAGGCCGTGACGGCCTTGATCAGGTAGTTCACGTTGATGTTGATCGGACGGCTCTCGGTGAGGCTTCCGTTTGCGGCGGTGGTCCAGGTGACTCCGGCGTTGGTCTCGGCGTGGTCGCCGATCGCGGTCGCGGCGCAGTTCCAGTAGTCGTTGTTGTAGGTGTAGTTGTGGCTGTGGGCGGCGTAGCTGGTGCCTTCCAGCGAACCCACCAGGTTGCCGGTGTTACCCGGGTAGGCCAGGCCCGGCTGCGGCGCCGTCCGGCTCAGGTAGTCGGGGTCGGCGACCGGCAGGCCGGGCACCGGCTGGCCGACCACGCCGCGCAGGAACCGGCCGCGGAAGTCGGGCAGCCGGAAGCTGGCCTGGTCGTCGGCGCCGAACATGTTCGACACCGTCGAGTACAGGTTGGGGTAGCTGGCCGCCGGCTGTTTGCCGCCGGTGCAGGGCAGCCAGCCCGCGCCGGCCAGCGAGGGCGCCCAGGTGGCCAGGTCGCCGGCGAACGGCATCACGGCGCCGACCGGGACGACGTCCGGTGAGGTGACGGCCTTGATGATGAAGTCGACGTACTGGTTCACCGGCCGGGTCTCCGCGCCGCCCACCGTCGAGGTGGACGAGGTGGTCGAGCCCGACAGGCACTCGTGGCCCAGCGTGTGGGTGCTCTTGATGTAGCTGTTGTAGTAGTTGTAGCCGTGGGTGTGCGCCTCCAGCGAGTCCGGCTGCACCGAGCCGACGTTGTTGCCGCTGTTGCCGACGTTCGGCAGGTCGGGCCGGGGAGCGGTCCGGGTGGCCGCGCCGGGGTCGCGCTGGTTGGGGTCGCTGCCGTCCAGGCCGCGCAGGAACAGCCCCTTGTACTCGGGCACGGCGAAGCCGGACGCGTTGCCGCCGTAGCTGTTGGCCAGCACCGCGAACAGGTCGGGGAACTGCGCGTTCGGGTACACCGATCCGTCGCACAGGATCCAGCCTGCGGTGATCAGGTTGAGCACGCCGGCACCGTCGGTGCGGCCGGCGTACATGAGCACGGTGCCTACGGGGGTCGAGGCGGTCATCGGGTCTCCTTCGGGGTGTGGGTGGTCAGATGGTCGGCGGCGTGGGGACGGAGACCGCCACGGGCCAGTAGGTCTGCGGGCACTTCTTGGGGTCGGCCGGGGCGAGGTTGGCGCCCTGGCACGGCCCGGTGCCGGTCGGGCAGAAGGTGGTGTTGTCGGTCGGCGCCAGGGTGGTGACGGCCGTCCAGGTGATGGGTTCGATCGGCACGTCGATCGACCCCAGCGAGTAGTGCGAGACGATCTTGAGCAGGCCTCCGGACGGGGGTGGTGCGTCCGCGGCGACGGCGGCGTTGGTCAGATTCGCCCCGTCCAGGTTGCTGCCGGTGAAGTTCGCACCCTGCAGGGCGGCTCCGACGAAGGAGAACCCCTTGGTGTGCAGCTTGCCGAGCAGCGTCCCCTGGAAGCCGGCCCCGGCCAGGCAGGCGCCGTCGAAGGACACCCCGACGAGGTCCTTCTCGGCGACGCCGCTGAAGTCGATCTCGGGCAGGAACGCGTTGGCGAAGTCCGCCTCGCGCAGGCTGGCGCCGGACACCGTTGCGGCCTTGCCGAACAGGAAGGCGTAGGCGAAGGTGACGCCCTGGGCGTTGGCGTTGCTGAAGTCGGCGTCGAACAGGTAGCTGTAGGCGAAGTTGGCCGGGCCGGACGACGGGGTCTCCTCCAGCGGGGACAGCACGGCTCCGTGGAAGACCGCGCCGTTGAGGTAGGAGCCGGTCAGGTTGGCGTTGCACAGGGACGCCCCGGTGAAGTCGGCCTTCGCCAGGTTCCACTGGATCATGTTGACGAAGTCGAGAATCGTTCCGCGGGCGTTGATCTGCGGCGGCTTCGCCGGCGGGGCCGGGAATTTGTTGATCACAGCCTTGGTCAGGTTCAGCCAGCGCCAGTCGGGGCCGAGCGAGGGGTAGTTGACGGTGGCTCCGGTGAAGGTGATCCAGGCGTCGTCCGCGGCGCCCAGCGGGGGAACCAGCGTCGTCCCGGTCAGGTCGCAGCCGACGAACAGGGCATGCCCGAAGGTCTTGCCGGTCAGGTTGGTGCCGGCCAGCCGGCAGCGGGAGAAGTCGAACGGCATCGCCGTGACGTTCAGGCAGGTGAAGTCCACCCAGGACAGGTCGGATCCGTTGGGCACGTTCCAGCCACCGGGTGGGGTGTAGGTCCAGGCGGGGTTGGTCTGCGCCGACTGCCAGGGCGCCAGGTACGGCGCGGAATAGCCGGTGCTGGTGGCGACGACCACCCCGGCACCGCCGCCGGTGGCCAGGTTGATCAGCGCGTACCAGAGGTGGTCGGCCGGGTTCTGCCACAGGAAGGTCAGGTTCGGGCCCAGCTGGAACAGGCCGAACTGGGCTGCCTGCGCCTGGCCTGCGCCGGTCGCGTAGAAGACGGTCCGGGTGCTGCCGGCCACCTCTTCGGCCTGGGCGACCACGTATTTGCCGTTGCTCAGCGACTGCAGCAGGAAGCCCTGCCCGGCCGTGCCGGGCGGCAGCTTGTCGGTGTAGGCGTTGAACACCTGCTCGGTGGCCGAGGACGCGTTCGGCACGCTGTCCAGGCGTCCGTCGGTGTTGACCGAGGTCCAACCGGTCACCGCCCCCGCGGGTGGCTGCGGGGCTCCGAGATAGGTCGAGAAGCCGAATTGGGAGATGCTCAGGATGTCCATGGCAATCCGTTCAGGACGAGGGGCAGAGTCGTTCAGGACGTGGGGCAGAGTCGTTCAGGACGTGGCGAACAGTTGGGTGGCGAACAGGACGCCGGAGGAGCTCATCGCGCCGAAGGCGGTGGCGGTCACGCCGGTCTTCAGGTCGGCCAGCGTCGCGGTCACGCCGTTCAGCCGAATGATGGTGTTCGCGTCGGTGGTGACGGTCAGGATCGTCTGCGGCGTCTCCTGCAGCACCAGCGAGGGCGCGGTGATGCTCAGGATGCTGCCCCGGTACGCCTTCACCGGCGGCACCCACAGGCTGACGCTCGGTTCGGGGGTTCCGGCACCCTGGAGCACCTCATAGTTCAGCGAGTACACGTCGCGGATGATGTCGACGGCGATCGCGGCGGCGGCGAAGTCGTCGGTCCGGGCCAGGAAGGAGCCGTCGGGCCGGTACAGGTCGAGGTGGTAGTCGTCCGGCGAGGTGCCCAGGCCCTCGTAGGAGAGCACGTAGAGGTAGCCCTGGGGCTCGACGGCGACATCCAACCAGACCGTCTGCGCGGTGGCGTTGGCCAGCGGCATGGTGGCCTGCTTGGTGCCCGAGCCGGTCGGGTCGAAGCAGGGCAGTGGGTTGCCACTGGTGTCGAACGCCTGGATGCGGCAGGTGCCCTGCTCGAGCACGAAGATCTGCCCCTGCATGCCGAAGGTGATCGCCCGCGGCACCGAGACCAGGCCGACGCGGGTGCCGGGCCCGGCGAACATGCACGCCTTGGGGGCCGTCTCGTTCGACTGGCCCGAGCTGGGCACCTGCAGCACGAAGATCTTGCTGTGGTTGACGTCGAAGCTGATCCCGGCGACGTAGTCGTTGAAGCCGGCCAGCCGGTCCATCGGGAACGGGAACCGGCCCCAGCTCAACGACGGGTCCGGGTTCAGGTTCGGCGGCTGGCTGCCGCCGGACTGGGTCCAGACCAGGGAGAGCCGGCGCAGGTGCGCCTCCTCGCCGATGTTGGTCGCCGGGTTGCCGTCCAGGTAGAAGTTGAGGCCGGAGCCGTCGTAGGGTCCGGTGCGCTGGTAGGCCAGCGCCGGGGTAACGACGATGCCGGACGTCGCCGCATACGCGCTCTGCGGGTTCTGCAGCAGCGACACGTTCTCGACGGTGAACTGGCTGGCGTTGGTCTGGTAGCTGTAGCCGAGCATGCCGGCGCTCTGGCTGATGGTCACCCCGCCCAGCCGGGTCAGTTCGGTGTCGGTGGCGACGGTGGCCGTCGGCTGGGTGGCCGGCGGCACGCTGGTGGTGCCCAGCCATTGCCGGGAGCCGCCGCTGAGAATGGTCTTCTCGGTGAACTGGTACACCGAGAACTGGTCCAGCGGGGGAGCGTTGTTGGTCACCGTGACGCTCACCGTCCGGGTGGCCGGGTTCGGGCCGGTACCGTCGCCCTTCGCGTCCATCCAGGCACTCTGCCCCTGGCCCGCCTGCCAACCGGTCGGCGAATACATGAAGACGCTCACCTGGATCCGGCCACCGGACGGCAGGCTCGAGAAGGACAGCTGCAACGGGTCGCTCCAGGTGGTGGCCGGCATCGCGAAGGTGGTGACCGCCGGGGTCGCGTTCGAGGAGAAGGCGATCGAGACCTGATAGGTGCCGCCGATTGCCTCCGGCGGGAACTCGTGCATCGCCTCGTCCGGGTTCATCGTCAGCGCCAGGTCGAAGGTGCGGGCGATGTCGGTGGTGAAGACGAACGGGGAGTCGACCACTTCGACGATGGTCTGGGTGAGCTGCGCGACCGTGATCGCGCCGTTGAAGATCAGCGAGGCGATGTCGAGGAACGGGATCGACTCGACCACGGCCCCGACGGCGATCTGGGCCAGCAGGATCACCCCGTAGGCGCAGCCGGTCTGCAGCAGATCGGGCAGCAGGCTCTCGGCCAGGAACTTGCCGATCGCCTCGGCGTCCTGCTGGATCATCGTCGCGGCGTTGAGTTTGGTGTTCATCACCACGGTCACGATGGTCTTGGCCAGGTTG
This sequence comes from uncultured Micropruina sp., assembly GCA_937863965.1. Classification (GTDB taxonomy): domain Bacteria; phylum Actinomycetota; class Actinomycetes; order Propionibacteriales; family Propionibacteriaceae; genus Micropruina. The sequence continues at coordinate 6,863 of CALMIQ010000411.1, read as the reverse complement.
AACATCGTGCCCTTGTGGTTCCAGACGCTCTCGGTGAGCGCCTTGCTGTCGACGGTCGCCGCGTCGTACATCAGCAGGATCATCGGCAGGGCGAGCTCGAACACCGCGGTGAACGAGATCCCCAGCGCGCAGACGTCCTGGTCGTAGGGGCCGCGGCCCAGGCCGCCCCACATGATCCGGACGACGTTGGCGTCCTTGGGCAGGTAGTCGACGGTCAGCGTGGTCGGGGCGGCGGGCACCGGGATGCCGCAGATGGTGCCCGTCGGGCTCACCCAGGTGAGGAACTTCTTGGTGTGGTCCGGCTCGATGAAGCCCATCCCCGACCAGATCGGGTCCTTGACGTTGCAGAAGTCGCCCGGCCACTTCGTGTTGACGTAGTAGTGGATCACGTGGCCCGGCTGGCTGGGGTCGGGTTTGGTGACCTCGGTGTCGCTGGCGCCCAGGTCGATCGGCACCAGCGTCTGCGACGATCCCTCGCCGGAGTACTTCAGGAACTGCACGTAGGCGGACAGGTGCCGCAGCCAGTGGTTGGTGCAGTCGAGGGTCAGCCGCCCCGCGTAGTCGGGGTTGTCGATGTCCTTGCTCATGTCCACCTTCAGCGAGGACGCGTCCACGCTCAGCCCGCTGCCGGGAGAGAGGTTGGTCACCGTCCAGGTGACGTCGTCCGCGCCGGCTTGGGCGTCGGCGGCCGCGGCGCTCCGTTGCGCCGGGACGCCCGGAGTGGCGTCGTAGTCGGTGGACGCCACGGCGCTCTGCACGTTCCAGGTGATGCCCTCCAGTTCCTCGGCGTTCTTGGCGGCGGCCAGCGCGGCGCCGAGAGAACCCGACAGCGCGGGCTGCAGCGCATCGATGTTCAGCCGCTGCGAGTACACCCAGTCGCCGGGCTGCGATCCGGAGTCGGTCGGCTGAGAGCGTGTGGTCAGCAGTCGCTCGATCAGCGGATCGCGTCCCTCGCGCCACAGCAGCGGGTCCTTCGCGAATGCCTCCGGCGTCGGCGGCGACGGGTAGAGCAGGTGCTGGGTCGGGCTCACCATCACGGCGTACGGGTCGCTGATCCAGCTCTCTCCCTGCAGCACGAGCTCGCCGAGCTGCTGGGCGAGGTCGCCCGCGTTCGGGCGGATGCAGGTGTCCAGAATGTAGGTCGGCACCGTGAAGTCCTGCTGTGAGGACAGGTTCGCCAGGTTGTTGTGCAGGAAGAGCAGCGCGCAGGCCAGGTCCTCGGCGTCGTTGAGCGGGTCGTCCGCGCCGGGGATCGAGATCGCGAAGGTCACCAGTTGGTTGTAGGTCTGGGTCCCGGGACCCTTGGGCCCGTCGACGGTGACGGGCGTCCGGACCGCCTGGATCACCACCCCGTCACTGGGACTGGTGGCGACGCCCGAGACGAAGTGGGTGATCCGGTGCCGCGCCGCGTCGAGCCGGCGGTTGCCGCTGACGGCGGCGGCGAGGGTGGCGGGGGTGTGCCGCTGGATGGGGTAGACCCGGCCGCGCTTGTGGAAGGTGTAGGTGCGATCCGGGTCGAGGTGGGACAGGTCGAACTGGTACGTGATGCTCATCGGCCATCGCATTCCGGGTATGCCGCCGTCGCGACCGGCGGGGTCGCGACCATGGGGGTGGGTGAATTTCGGCATCGGACGCCTGTGTCCGGAGTCGCCAGGGGGTCGGGGGTGGGGCAACTTTTTCTTGGCATTCCCTCAGGTCATTGGAATGGCGCGAGATGAGCATGCTCCCGGCGTCGGGTGGGCGTCAATACTCCGCCAGCAGCAATCTTCGGGAGCGGATTCGATCGAGCGTCGAACGGACCTGCCGGAGCCGCCGGGCGCCACCGCACGCGACCTCCGGTCGGAAACGAACATCCTAGTCGAAGCCGATTCGCGGCGATTCGGTCCGTTCTGGTCGGCGACGGGAAGGAGCAGTCCCCTCGCCGTCCCGGCTCCCGCCGACCGCGGCGAGGTGGAGATGTTTTTTCCCAAAAGTTCTCATCTCGTCGTTCGGTTCGCGGACCCGGGTCCGCGCCGAGGTCGCTCCCCGGGCCGCGGCGCCGGCGTCCATGGTGGAGTGAATATCATCTCGAGGTGAATATTCGCCGTCCGTCGATCGCTTCGGTGAATTCCGCGGGCTGTGCGGCACCGAGTGCGGGACCGCGCCCGGCGGTCAGACGGCGTAGTCGACGACGACGGGGGAGTGGTCGCTCATCCGCTGTTCGTAGGACTCCTCGCGGTCGGTGCCGCCGGTGATCGCGGCGGCGGCCAGGCCGGGCGTGGCCAGGTGGTAGTCGATCCGCCAGCCGGTGTCCTTTGCGAACGCCTGGCCGCGCCACGTCCACCACGAGTTCGGTCCGGGCCGGCCGGGGTGCAGCCGCCGGACGACGTCGACCAGCGTCCGCGGGGTCAGCATCCGGTCGAACCAGGCCCGCTCGTCGGGCAGGAAGCCGGAGTTGCGCTGGTTGGCGCGCCAGTTGGTCAGGTCGAGTTCGGTGTGGGCGATGTTGAAGTCGCCCATCACCAGGAACTCGCGGCCCTGCCGGACGGCTTCCCGGCGGGCGCGGGTGAGGTAGCTGCCGAAGGACGCCAGGAACCGCAGCTTCCGACGGTGTTTCGCCGGGTCGGCGTCCGGGCCCTCCCAGGAGGCTCCCTTCGGCACGTACAGCGAGCCGACCCGCAGCGCGGGGCCGGACGGCGGCTCGAGGTCCACCTCCAGGTAGCGTCCCTCGTGGTCGAAGGCCCGACTGCCGAACCCCATCCGCACCGCGGACGGCGCCCAACGGGTCAGCACGCCGACGCCGTTGCGGCCGGCCAGCAGGCCCGGATGGTAGGTCAGCCGGTGCTCCGGCCAGGCCTCGGCGGGCAGCTCGTCGTGCGGACAGCGCACCTCCTGCACCGCCACGACGTCGGGTTCGCGTCGCGCCAGCCAAGCGCCGAAGCCGCGCCGCACGCAGGCCCGGATCCCGTTGACGTTGGCGCTGGCGATCCGCAGGGTCGTGCTCACGCCCGCCACGCTAACGGAGGCGCGGCGCTGGTCGAGCCGGGGCGCCAGCGCCGATACTGCCCTCATGGGCACTCTCGGCTACGGAATGATCAGCTCCCTCGACGGCTACGTGACCGGCGCGGACGGAACCTTCGACTGGGCCGAGCCGGACGCCGAGGTGCACTCCTTCGTCAACGACCGCGACCGCGGCGTCGGCACCTACCTGTACGGACGCCGGATGTTCGAGACCATGCGGGTCTGGGCGGAGGACGACTGGCTCGACGGAGCGCCGGAGCACATCGCCGACTACGCCCAGCTGTGGCGGGCCGCCGACAAGGTGGTCTTCTCTCGCACGCTGTCGTCGGTCGAGCTGCCCCGTACCCGGCTCGAGCGCCGGGTCGATCCCGCCGCGATCCGCGCCCTCAGGGACTCCACGGACACCGAACTCACCGTCGCCGGGGCCACCCTCGCCGCGGAGCTGTTGCGCCTCGGCCTGGTCGACGAGATCACCGTCTACCTCGTCCCGGTGGTCGTCGGCGGCGGGCTCCGGATGCTGCCCGAGATCGCGCTCGACCTCGAGCTGATCGAGGAACGGCGGTTCGGCTCGGGTTTCGTCTACCTGCGCTACGCCGTCCGGGCCTGAACCGCGATCACTCCACCCGGTCGGTGCGCTGCCGTCCGCGCAGCACCCGGCGACCGATCCGGTCGAGGCCGATGAACCGGCGCGCGAGGAAGCTGCCCACCGACACCCCGGCCGCCAGTCCGAGGCCGGTGCCGAGGGCGCCGAGGAGTTGTTCGAGGCCGGCATTCGTGTTGCCCGCGGAGATCAGCTGGTCGAGGCCGCGGTAGACGGCCAGGCCGGGGAGCAGCATGATGATCGCCGCCGAGGTGACCACCTGTTCGGGCACCTGCAGCCGGTGGTGGGCGGCGAACCCGAGCGCGCCGGCCAGCAGCGCCGGCACTGCGACCGCGAATCCCACCGGAAGGTCGAGCGGCACCACCGGCAGGTACGCGGCGTAGACCAGGGGTGCGGTCAGGCCGGCGAGCAGCGTGGTCTTCGGCGCCGTCCGGGTGGACAGGGCGAAGCCGGTGCCGACCAGCACCGCGGCCGCCAGGCTCGGCAGCAGGGCGCCGACCGACGCCACCTGCGGCGTGATGGTGACCGGCAGCCCGGCCCGCGCGGTCAGGGTGAGCACCAGGCCGATGCCGACCGCGATGCCCATCGTCACCACCACGACCTCCAGGCCGCGGGCGGAGGCGGTGACGTAGTAGCCGTCCAGGGCGTCCTGCGCCGCGCCGACCACGGTCATCCCGGCCAGCAGCACCACGATTCCCGAGATGGCCACCAGCGATGGTGAGTCGCTGCCGCTGAGGGCGACGCCGTTGAGCTGCAGCCAGGCCAGCCCGACGGCGATCGCGGTCGGGATGGCGGCGCCGACCACCTGGCTGTAGAAGGCCGGGAACGCGGCCCGTCCGAGCGCGGCCACCACCTCGGTGACGATCGCCGCCGAGACGGCGGCCAACAGAATGCTGACCGGCCCGCCACCCAGGGTCACCACGATGCCGGCGGCCATCAGCGCACCACCCAGGGTGACCACCCAGTTGCGGTACGGACGCGGCGCCCGCAGGGCACCCACCAGTTCCTCGCGCACCTCGTCGATGCTCGGCCGGGTCGCCGAATGCATGGTCGTCACCCGGTCGATCAGGCGTTGAACGTTCTGCAACCGGGAGTGGTCGAGCGTGCGCTGCCGGATCACCCGCGTCACCGTCAACGGATCCTGGTCCAGCCCGCGATGCACCGACAGGGTGATCGAGGTGAACGTGATGTCGACGTGCGCCGAGCTCACCCCGTAGGCGTGCAACACCCGCAACGCCGTCGCCGCCGCATCCGAGGCCGGGGTGCCCATCACCAGCAACGCCTCGCCGACCCGCAACGCCACGTCGACCACCGCCCGCGCATGCGCCTGGCTGACCGCATCGTCGTGCCCGGGCAACGCGAACGTCAGCGTCTGCGGATCGTCACTGCGCCAGGCGGCACTCGCCAGCTGCGGCAGCACCCACAGACGCGACGGGGAGGCAGGGCTGCGGGGTGGCACGGTCACCGCCAGAGCCTACCCCCGCCGGGGACGGTTCCTCTGGTCAGCGGGGGCGGTTCCTCCCGGGCGCCGGGGATGGTTCGTCCTGATCGCCGGAACGGCTCCTTCCGTCACCCGGGCCTACGCCGCGGGCCTGGCCGAGTCGTCCTCAGCGGTAGTTGGTGAACTGGACCGGGAAGTCGTAATCGGCTTCCTTGATCAGCCGCTGACAGGTCTGCAGGTCGTCCCGCTTCTTGCTGAACACTCGCAACTCGTCGCCCTGGATCTGGGTACGCACGCCCTTCGGCCCCGAATCGCGGATCAGCTTGGCGACCTTGCGGGCATCGTCACCCGAGATGCCCTGCTGCATGGTCGCTGTCAACTTCCAGATCTTGCCGCTGATCCGCGGCTCATCGGCCTTCAGCGCCTTCAGGTCGATCTTGCGGCGGACCAGCATGGTCTGCAGCACGTCGAGCACCGCCTTCACCCGCTCCTCGCCGGACGCCTCCATGTCGATCACGTCGCCGGTCACCTTGATCGCGGCGTCCGTGCCGCGGAAGTCGTACCGGTTGCGGATCTCCTTGGCGGTCATGTTGACGGCGTTCTCCAGCTCTTGCCGGTCGAACTTGCTCACCACGTCGAAGGAGCTATCCCCAGCCATCGTCCGTCCTCACCTCATGCTCGTTCTCGATTGGTCGGCTTGCCATCGGTGTTGCTATGTTTGTCCTCGCCCAAGAGCACGGCAGGTTGCCCGAGCGGCCAAAGGGAGCGGTCTGTAAAACCGTCGGCATCGCCTACGTAGGTTCGAATCCTACACCTGCCACCACGTGTTCGGCCTAGTCAGGAATGGATCGACTGGGCCAATCCGAGCGCCCGTGTCGTTCCGTGCGAGATTCCGCACGCCTATCCGGTCGCGGCTGCCGCGCACCCCTCCACTCCCGGGCAGGAAACGATCGCCGTCTCCGCTCACAGCAGCGATCCGGACGTCGTCGCCCCCGATCTCGGGAGTCGTGTCTCCGGACTGCGACCGCATTGCGACACCCCGGCCACCTCGGGGACACGCCCGGCCAATAGCGTGGGCTCGTCAGTTCACGAGAGGGATCCACCATGACGAACCAGCACCCCCGGGTCGCCCGCATCATCGCCGCCGCATTCACCCTGACCCTGCTCACGACGGGATGCAGTGTCGCCGTGAGCACGGGATCGCCGTCCGATCCGCCGGCGAGCACGCAGCCCGCCGATGTCCCGTCGTCCGTCGCGCCGCCCCGGACCGAGGAATCGGTGCCGGCGGACGCCGTGGCCGTCGACACCCTGGTGGCCAAGGCAAGCCGTCCGGCCGAGCGCACCTCCGCCACGATCAAGGGCGACGCCGGCGGCACCCGCCACGACAACGCGCTGTCGCTGTGGGCCGGCTGCGAGGGCACTCCGGACGAGGTCGTCTTCGGCATCGCCGGGCATCAGATCTTCCAGGGCAAGCTCGGCCTGCGCGCCTCGGTTCCCGACGACATCGTCATCGAGGTCCTGATCCTGGCCGACGACGAGGCCGTGCAGAACATCCGGCTCGACGGTACCAACCCGACGCCGGCCCTCCTCCCGGTCCGTTTCCTGGTCGAGGGTCGCAAGACGGTGACCACCCGCACCAAGGTGGTGCGGGGGACCTGCTCCGAGGCGTCCGACTCCTACGCGGTCCTGGTGGACGGCTATGTCCACTGACCGGCCCAGCCTGTTGCTGGTCGACGACGACCCGGGCATCACGTCCGGCCTGAGCCCGGTCCTCGAGCGCGACGGCTTCCGCGTCGCCGTCGCCGAGGACGGCCTGGCCGC
>CALMIQ010000410.1 GCA_937863965.1 uncultured Micropruina sp. | reverse complement strand
GGCCTCGGCAGAGCTCGAGCGAGCTCGGCTCTGCTCTCGGCTTTCCTTGGTGTACTCCTCGCTTCGCTCGTCGGCACCTGCGTCGGCCTCGGCAGAGCTCGAGCGAGCTCGGCTCTGCTCTCGGCTTTCCTTGGTGTACAGCGGGTCGATGGTGAGGCCGTCCACCGTGGTGGTGGTGAGCCGCTTCATCGCCTGCTCGATGGAGAGCTCCTTGCCCTCGGGACGGCGCCGGTTGAGCACCCGGAGGACCTCGGCTTCCCAGTCCTGGCGGCTCGGCGAGGCGAAGTCGCCGGCCAGGGTCAACGGGGATTCGGTCATACTACGGAGCGTAGTATTCGATCCCCGATCGTGCTGGTGCTCCGCCGAAAAGAACCGCGTGCTGAGCCTCCCGGTCTCGTGATTCGGGATGTCACGATCCCGAGATCGCGACCGCCCGCCCGTTTCAGCTCACCTGCCGGACCAGCGCCTCGGCGGAGGCGATCATCCGCAGCGTCTCCCATTCCCAGTCGGGCTCCTGGCCGCGGAACGGGCCGGTGGCCAGCGACACGATCACCGCGGCCGCCCGCAGCCGCAGCTCGGTCGGATCGACCCGGGTGTCGAAGACCGGCACCCAGTTCCGGATCAGCCGGTGCACCCGGGCCTCCTGGGCCGGGCTCATCCGCTGGATGGTGGACAGGTGGGCGATCAGGCAGGCCAGGTCGTCGGCGCGGCGTCCGGGCCCCACGGTGTCGACGTCCAGGACGCCGACGATCCGCCCGTCGGCGACGTGCACCTGCCCCTCGTGGAAGTCGCCGTGGGTGGGCTCGTTGCCCGGCGGGATCGGACCCAGGCCGGTGGTGATCTGGTCGGTCAGCCAGCCCAGCTTGTCGGTGAGGCTCGGCACGGCGGCGGTCACCATCTGCGCATAGTGCTGCACGGCGTCCGACCAGGGCGGCCGGCGCTCCAGCTGGCTGACGCTCATCGGCATGGCGTCCAGCAGGTGGATGAGCTGCTCGGCCGTGCACGGGTCGTCCGTTTCGAAGACGGCCTGGGCGAGCGGGCGTCCGGGCAGGTTGCGCAGCAGCAGCAGGGCATCGGACGTCGTCGCGGCCACCTCCGGCGCCGGGACGCCGGCCTCCAGCAGCACCTCGTGGCGCCGGACCACGTCGCGGAAGACCCGTTCCCGCAGCACCTTGCAGTACAGCGTCGTCTGCGGCCGGGCGACCGTCGGCTGGGTCGTCGGGAACTGCGGCGACGGTTCCGCCGGCGGCTGGGCGAGGCCCGGCTGGTCGACGTCCACCTTGAGCACCGCCCGGCGCCGGGGCCGGTAGCCGATCATCCGCAGCTGCACCGCGGCGGCCGTCACTGCGCGGCCCAGCACGTCGTGCTCGGTGAGGATCTCCGCCATCCGCTCGGTGTAGGCGGCCCGCGCCAGCCCGGGCAGGTCGGGGTCGTTGGGGTAGATCCAGACCGCCACCTCGCGGTCGCCGTCGGCGAAGATCTCGGCCCGGGTGTCCGACTGGACCGGGCCGCCCGCCCGGGCGCTCACCCCGAGCAGCTCGTCGCGCTCGCCGTAGGGCCAGGACACCGTCGCCGAGTAGGTCGCGGTGGTCGATTGCTGCGGATTGGCGTCCACGTGGTCGAGCGCCCAGCCGAGCAGGCTGCCGCCGGCATGCTCGACGGCCACGCCCAGCAGTTCACCGACCTCGGGCGAGGTGAGCAGCCGCGACCCGTCCGGGTCCTCTTCGGGCATTCGACCTCCTGTCCGGACCATCCGTAGGCTAGACGACCAGGTCACGGGGCGCACTCCCCCGGACGCGCCAGCCGGCGCTAGTCGGCAGCCGGTGGTGCGCCGAGCCGGCGCAGGTGCAGGCGGGCCGCGCGGCGTCCGTCGAGCTCGGAGACGCTGAACTCGAACCGCTCGGGTTCGGCCTCGGACGCCTCGACCGGCTCCAGCAGCACCTCGATGCTGTCACCCACCTCGGGCAGCCGGCCCAGATGGGCCATCACGAAGCCGGCCACCGTGTCATAGGGGCCCTCGGGCAGCACGTAGCCGTGGTCCTCGCCGAACTCCTCGAGGGTCTCCAGTCCGTCGATCTCGGCGGTGCCCGACGGCGCGTCCGCGGGCTGGTCGAATTCGTCGGAGATGTCGCCGACCAGCTCTTCGACCAGATCCTCCATGGTGACGATGCCGGCGGTGCCGCCGTACTCGTCGCGGACGATCACCAGGTGCGCGTTCGCCGAGCGCATCTCGGACAGTGCCCGGAGGATCTTCAGGGTGTGCGGCAGCGATACCACCGGCCGCACCAGCTGGCCGACCGGGGCGTTGCGGGCCGCCGGGTCGAGACCGAACAGATCCCGGACGTGGACGAAGCCCAGCACGTCGTCGACGTCCTCGCCGATCACCGGGTAGCGGCTGTGCGGATGCTCCTGGAAGCTGCGGATGGCCTTGTGGGCGGGCAGATCGCCGGAGAGGAAGTCCACCTCGGTGCGCGGCACCATGGCCTCGCGCAGGCTGACCTGGCCGGCGGCGAAGACCTCGTCGACGATCTGCCGCTCCTCGTCGCCGAGCGTGGACGACGAGGTCACCATGGCCCGTAGCTCCTCGTCGGTGACCTCCTCGCGGGACGCCTTCGGATCGCCGCCGAGGATGCGCACCAGCGCATCGGTGGAGACCCCGAGGAACCAGATCACCGGACGGGTGATGGTCGCGATCGCGTTCACCAGCGGGGCGAGCGCCATCGCGAAGGTCTCGGCGCTCTGCATCGCCAGCCGCTTGGCGGTCAGTTCGCCGATCACGATCGAGAAGTAGGAGATGATCACGGTGATCGAGACCAGCGCGATCGGTCCCGCGACGCTCTCGGGAACCCCCCAGCCGATCAGCACCGCCGAGGTCGGCTCCTCCAGGGTGGCACCGCCGAACGCGGCCGACAGGAAACCCGACAGGGTGACCCCGATCTGCACGGCCGACAGGAACCGGTTCGGATTGCCGGCGAGCGCCGCCACCGTCCGTCCGCGCTGGCCGCGGGTGGACAGCTGCTTCACCTGGCTCTCACGCAGCGATACCAGCGCCATCTCGGCCGCGGCGAACACTCCGCCGATGATGATGAAGACCAGGATCAGCAGAATGTTGCTGACGGTGGAATTCATCGTCTGCCCTCGATCACCGGCACAGCTTATCGGCAGCCCCGGAGGCGTCCGCGCAGGGCGCCGCCGCCGAAACGGCCGGGACCGCCCGAGACGAAAACCGCGGGCCAGTCGTGTGCGCCCGGCGTGTCCCGGCACCAGGGAGCCGCTGGACCGCGGATTTCGGAGGCCACGCGACCCGAGCGGCCGCGGTCGCGAGCCCAGTAGGGTGACGACGTGCCCTCCACGCCCAACGGCCCGTTCACGTTCGCGAAGGGCAATGCCGCGAAACTGGCCGCGCTGCCCCGCTACGCGACCGGCAACGTCCGGACCCGGTTCGCCACCCGCGACCCCCGGCTATGGGTGTTCGGCAGCGCGTTCGGCCTGGCGGACGGCGCGCTGGCGCTGCTGCGGGCGGCCCGCCGGCTGGAGGCCGGACGCCGGCTGGTGTGGCTGGTCGGCGACGCCGAGCAGGCCCGCCGGGCGCGGGCGCTCGGGCTGGAGTGGGCGGACAAGGACTCCCGGGAGGGTTTCGAACTGACCGCCAAGGCCGGCGTGGTCACCGTCACCCACGGCTTCGGCGACGTCAACCGCTATGCGCTCACCGGCGGCACCATCGCCCAGCTGTGGCACGGGTCGCCGATGAAGAAGCTGCACGCCGACTCCTCCGCGGCGCTCTCGCTGGGGCCGCTGAACCGGTTCGGGATCGCCCGCACGGCGATCCGCGAGGCGTACCGGCGGGGCACCCGGCGGATCACCCTGCTGCCGGTGGCCGCGGACACCTTCGTGCCGTTCATGTGCAGCGCCTTCGACCTGTCGCCGCAGCAGGTGCGGGTGCTGGGCGAGCCCCGCTCCGACGTGCTGTTCCGGGGCAGCCCGGCCGGCCGGCGAGCCGCCGCCCGGGAACTGCTGGAGCGGCGCGTCCCCGGCCTGACCGGACGCCGGACGATCCTCTACGCCCCGACCTGGCGCGACGGTGAGCCCGACCCGGGCGTCCCGACCGACCGGCAGTGGCGCCGCATCGACGCCTACTGCGCCGCCACCGACAGCGTCCTGGTGATCCGGCCGCACGCGCTCGGCATCGGCTCCTACGCACACCCGTCGCGGTACGTCCGGCTGGCCCCGCCGAGCGTGCTGCCGGAGTCGATGCCGCTGCTGTGGGGCATCGACACCCTGGTCACCGACTACTCCTCGATGGCCTTCGACTACGCCGTCACCGGCGGCCCGATGATCTTCCTCGCCCCCGACCTGGAGCACTATTCCGCGACCCGCGGTCTGTACCTGGACTACCCGACGGTCACCGGCGGACGCTGGCAGACCGACTGGGACGGCGTCCTGGACGTCCTGGAACAGCTGGACGCCGATGCCGACGCCCGCGCGCGGGCCGAGCGGCACAGCGCCACGCTGGCCGCGTTGGCGCACCGACACACCGACGGCCGCAGCGCCAAGCGGGTGGCGCGCTACCTGCTGGAACTCACGACCTCGTGAGCCGCGAGGTGTCGACGGTGGTGTCGGCCCCGGTCAGCAGGCCGCGGAGGAAACCGGCACCCCAGGAGAGGTGCATGATGCCCAGCACCGCCACGTTCAGCAACCACTCCCGCGCCGAGTCCGCGCCCAGGGACTTCGCCGACGCCGCGGCCAGTCCCGCGGTGTAGGCGAGCGGGGCCACGTACACCGCGCTCGCCACCGCGGACGGACGATCGCGCAGCACGCCGGTCAGCTGCGCCACCGCGACCAGCCCGGACGCGGCCAGCGCCAGCACCACCGCCGGCGGCGCCAGGTACTTCAACGGCGTCCGGCGTTGCTCGCGGACGAGGTGACCCCGCCAGACGCCGGTGGCGAACATCTGCCGCCGCAGCGTCGCCGGGGTGGCCCGCGGCCAGTAGGTGACCGCGACGTCCGGGGTGTACCAGATCAGGTGCCCGGCGGAGCGGATGCGGGAGTTCAGCTCCCAGTCCTCGGCGCGACGCATGGTCTCGTCGTACCCGCCGACCTGTTCGAGCACCTCGCGGCGGAAGACGCCCAGGTAGGCGCTGTCGGAGGGCCCGGCTCGCCTGGCGCCGTGGTACTGCCCGCCGCCCAGCCCCCAGGGCGAGTTGTACGCCCGCGCGACCGCCGACTGGAAGGGCGCGCGGCCCTTGGCGTGCATGACGCCGCCGACGTTGACCGCACCGGTGGCGTGGAGCAGGTCGACCATCGTCCGCGTGTAGCCGGCTGGCAACTCGGCGTGGGCGTCGACGCGGACGACGATCGGATGCCGGCTGGCGGCGATCGCCAGGTTGAGGCCGACCGGAATGTCGTTGCGCGGGTTGTGGACCACCCGGATCCGGTCGTCGGCGGCGGCGAGCTCGGCGGCGATCGCGTCGGTGCGGTCGGTGGAGGCGCCGAGCGCGAGCACCAGTTCGGCCTCGGCCGGGTACTCCTGGGACAGCACCGCGGCGACCGCGTCGGCCAGGTATCCCTCCTCGTTCAGCACCGGCATCACGTAGGAAACGGCGGGATACTCGCTCACCGGTCGAGGCTATCGCGCGGGCTCAGCGCGTGCCCCAGTGCCACGTCGGACGGGTGAGCAGTCCCTGGCCCTCGATCTCGGTCTCGCCGAACGGCTTGACCAGTTCGTGATGCAGCGCGCCCTCGTCGGTCAGGGCCGCGACCAGCGGGCGGGCGTGGGTGACCACCACCAGCTGGGTGCGTTCGGCGGCCCGCACCATCAGCCGGGTGAGCGCGGGCAGGACGTCGGGGTGCAGCGACGTCTCCGGCTCGTTGAGCACCATCAGCCCCGGCGGGCGCGGACTGAACAGGGCGGCCGCCAGCAGCAGGTAGCGCAGGGTGCCGTCGGACAGCTCGCGGCCGGTCAGCGGGCGCAGCAGGCCGGGCTGGTGCAGTTCGAGCTCGAACCGGCCACCGTGGTCGGCGACCGCCACGTCGGTGCCGTCGAAGGCGTCCGCGATCGCCCGGCGGAACGGGTGCTCCCAGGCCGATTCCAGGATGGTGGCCACCGCCGGGGCGAGGTCGTGGCCGTCGCCGGCGAGCACCTCGGTGCGGGTGCCGACCTGGGGCCGGCGGGCCGGGGCGTCCGGATCGACCCGGAAGCCGTCGTAGAACCGCCAGCCGCGCACCAGGTCGCGGACGGCGGTCAGCTCGGGCCGGTGGATCGG
>CALMIQ010000409.1 GCA_937863965.1 uncultured Micropruina sp. | reverse complement strand
CGGGCCGATGCCGAGGCGCTGCTGAGTCGGCACCCGCAGTGGATCATCGACGCCTTCGCCGATGTCCTTCCGACGGACGAGCTGCCGGCACTGCTCGCCGCCGACAACACCCCGCCGGTGCCGCACCTGGTGGTCCGGCCCGGGCTGGCGGAGGTCGCCGAGCTGGGCGGCCGGCCGCTGCGCTGGTCGCCCTTCGGCGCGGAGGCGTCCGGCAACCCGGCCGACGTGCCGGCGGTCGCGCAGGGCCGCGCCGGCGTCCAGGACGAGGGATCGCAGCTGGTCGCCTGGGCACTGTCCCGGGTGGACGCCCCCGCCGGGCCCTGGCTGGATCTGTGCGCCGGCCCGGGCGGCAAGGCCGCGTTGCTCGCCGGACTGGCTCGCGGCAAGGGCGAACGGCTGCTGGCCAGTGAGTTGCAGCCGCATCGTGCCGCGCTGGTCGCCCGCGCGCTGGCCCGCTACCCCGAACCGAAACCGGTCGTCATCGCCGCCGACGGAACCCGCCCGGCCTGGCCGACCAGCCGTTTCTCCCGGGTGATGCTGGACGCCCCCTGCACCGGCCTGGGCGCCCTGCGCCGGCGTCCGGAGGCCCGCTGGCGGCGGCAACCCGCCGACCTGGACGCCCTCGTCCCGCTGCAACACGAGCTGCTCGACTCCGCGATCGCGGCGGCGCTTCCCGGCGGGGTGATCGCCTACGTCACCTGCTCACCCCATCGGCGGGAGACCGTCGAGGTCGTCGAGGCCGCCGAGGGAATCGAGCTGCTGGATGCCCCGGCCGTCCTGCCCGAGGTCCCGGACGCCGCCCGCGGACCGTACCTGCAGCTGTGGCCGCACCGGCACGGCACCGACGCCATGTTCCTGGCCCTGATGCGCCGGACGGGCTGAGCCGCGCCGGAGGCGGCGTCCGGTTACGAAAGCCGTTGTGAACCAATAGGGTGCTGGGCATGACGATGAGGATCACGCCCAGCATCCTGAACGCCGACCTGGCGAATCTCACCGGCGAGATAGCCCGGATCCCCAGTGCCGACGGCGTGCACATCGACGTCATGGACAACCGCTTCGTGCCCAACCTGACCCTCGGCCTCCCGGTCGTGGAGTGCATTCGGGCCCGCACCACGGCCTTCCTCGACATCCACCTGATGATCGCCGAGGTCGACCGCTGGGCGCCGGCCTTCGCGGACGCCGGCTGTGAGTCGGTCACCTTTCACGTCGAGGCGTCCGGTGCCCCGATCAAGCTGGCCCGCGAGTTGCGCTCGCTGGGGGCACGGGCGTCCATGGCGCTGCGGCCGGCGACCCCGATCGAGCCGTACGCCGACATGCTCGGCGAGCTCGACATGGTGCTGCTGATGACCGTCGAGCCCGGCTTCGGGGGACAGAAGTTCCTCGACCTGGTGCTGCCCAAGATCCGCAGGACTCGTGAACTGATCGACGCCCGCGGCGGCGAGCTCTGGCTGCAGGTCGACGGCGGCGTCTCGGTCGAGACCATCGAGCGCTGTGCCGAGGCGGGCGCCGACACCTTCGTCGCCGGCTCCGCCGTCTACAGCGCCGAGAACCCCGACGCGATGGTGATCGCGCTGCGCGAGCAGGCGATCGCCGCCTGCGCGCATTGACCCGGCAGCTGGTCGCCGTCCTCGGCCGCGGCGTCGTGCCGACGGCCGAACCGATCGCGACCGCGGACGACGTCGGCCTGGTCAGGGGGGACGGCTGCTTCGACGCGATGCGGGTGCTCGGCCCGGACGCCGTCGTGGAGAACCTGGACGCCCACCTCATCCGCTTCGCCGCCTCGGCGGCCACCCTCGAGCTGCCGTTCGACGCGGACGCCTGGCGCGTGCTGATCACGGACGCCGTCGCCTCCTGGACGCCGGCGCCCGAGGCCGTGTTGAAGCTGGTGTTGACCCGCGGCGCGGAATCGACGCCGGGGGTGCCGACCGGATTCCTCACCATCACCCAACTCGACCTGGCCGCGATGCGGCGGGCGCGGGCGGGCGTCGCCGTGCGCATCCTGAGCCGCGGCTACGCCAGTGACGCCTTCGCGGACGCCCCGTGGCTGCTCGGTGGCGCCAAGCTGCTGTCGTACGCGGTCAACGCCGCCGCGAAGCGGGAGGCCGCGCGGCGCGGCGACGACGACGCGCTCTTCGTCAGCGCGGACGGCTACGCGCTGGAGGCGCCGACCGCGGCGGTCGTGGTGCTGCGCGACGGCGTCCTGATCAC
>CALMIQ010000408.1 GCA_937863965.1 uncultured Micropruina sp. | reverse complement strand
CGAACGTCAGCCCCGACCTGCGCTGGTCGGGCGCCCCCGAGGGCACCAGGAGCTATGCCCTCACCTGCTTCGATCCGGACGCCCCCACCGGCAGCGGCTGGTGGCACTGGATCGCCTTCGACATTCCGGCCGGGGTCACCGCCCTGGAGGCCGGCATCGGTCCGGATGCGCCGTTCCGGCAGTGGGAGAACGACTACGGCTACCGCGGCTACGGCGGCCCCTGCCCGCCGCCCGGTCCGGCGCACCGCTACGTATTCACCGTCTACGCCCTGGACGTCGCGGAGCTGGGTGTGCCCGAGGGCGTCACCAGCGCCGCCTGCCGGTTCAACCTGCTCGCCCACGCCATCGACAGCGCCTCGTTCACCGCCACGTTCGCGCAGGCCGGCTGAGATGGCCGCCGCCGAGCCGGCCGCGATCCCGCCGGACACGAAGGACTGGACCTGGGTGATCGAGCAGGGCTGCCCCGAGTGCGGCTGGACGCCGCCGCCGGCCACCGAGGTGGCGACCCGCGTCCGGGCCACGATCCCGCGCTGGGAGGCCGTCCTGCGGCGTCCGGACGTCGCCGTCCGGGACCGGCCGGAACGTTGGTCGGCGCTGGAGTACGGCTGCCACGTCCGCGACGTCTGCCTGATCTTCGGCGGCCGGCTGACCCAGTTGCTGACCGAGGATGACCCGACCTTCGCCGACTGGGACCAGGACGCCGCAGCCCGCGCCGGCGGCTACCACGCGCAGGACCCGTCGACGGTGGCCGGTGAGTACGCCGAGGCCGCGGCCCACACCGCCGGCCTGTTCGCCGCCGTCCGGCCGGAGCAGTGGCAGCGGCGCGGCACCCGCAGCAACGGTTCGCCGTTCACCGTTGCGACGCTGGGCGCCTACTTCCTGCACGACCTCGAGCACCACCTGGTCGACGTGGCCGGCTGAGGTGGCGATCCTGCTCGACCCGCCCCGGTGGCCGGCCCACGGCACCGAGTTCGGCCATCTGGTCTCCGACTCGTCGCTGGACGAGTTGCACGCCTTCGCCGCCGCCGCCGGAATCCCGCCGCGCGCGTTCGACCACGACCACTACGACGTTCCGGTGGCCCGCTACGCCGACCTGATCGACGCCGGCGCCGTCCAGGTGCCCTCGGGCGAGTTGCTGCGCCGGCTGGTCGACGCCGGGCTGCGGGTGCGGCCCCGGGAACGGACGCCGAAACGGCCGGCCGCGCTGGCCATGGTGCAGGACGCCTGGCGGGCGCTGCTCCCCCAGGCCCCGGCCCTGGGCGAGGAACTCCTCGGCGCCTGGACGGAGCCGCATCGGCGCTACCACGACGTCCGGCACCTGGCGCAGTGCCTGACCG
This sequence comes from uncultured Micropruina sp., assembly GCA_937863965.1. Taxonomy (GTDB): domain Bacteria; phylum Actinomycetota; class Actinomycetes; order Propionibacteriales; family Propionibacteriaceae; genus Micropruina. The sequence continues at coordinate 8,766 of CALMIQ010000408.1, read as the reverse complement.
CGCTGGAGGCGCTGGCAGCCGAGGGCCCGGTGGCGCGTCCGGTGGTGCTCGCGGCCTGGTTCCACGACGCGGTGCACAACGGCGAGCCGCGGATCGACGAGGAGGCCTCCGCGGTGCTGGCGCAGGAGCGGCTGGAGCCGCTGGTGGGCGCCGCCGAGGCGGCGGAGGCCGGCCGGCTGGTCCGGGTCACCATCGGCCACCACCCCGAGCCCGGTGATCGCGACGCTGCGCTGCTGGTGGACGCCGACCTGTCGGTGCTCGGCCAGGTCCGGGGGCGTTACCACGTCTATCTGCGGGACGTTCGCGAGGAGTACGCCCGCTACGACGACGAGCAGTTCCGGCAGGGCCGGCTGGCCGTGGTGTCGGACCTGTTGACCCGGCGTCCGCTGTTCGCCACGGCGACCGGACGCCGGTTGTGGGGCGCCCGCGCCGAGCAGAACCTGGCCGAGGAACGCAGCCGGCTGACCCGGTGACGACCCGGCGGCGACCCCCGGCGCGACCTCGGGCGGCGCTAGGGTGACGCCCGTGGCCGCCCGCTACCGCCTGTTCGACATCGGCTGGATCCTGGGGACGAACCTGCTGGTGCTGGCCGGCGTGATCGCCTGGGGATGGCCTCCCGGCAACGTCTTCCTGTTGTTCTGGATCGAGAACGCCGTGCTCGGCGCGATCACCGCGGTGCGGATCGCCACCGCGCAGGGGCCGGCCGCGCAGCCGCCCGGGCCGAAATCGATCCTGCGCTTCCCGCGCTGGGGCCGGGTCGCCTTCTTCGTCGTCCACTACGGGATCTTCGCCGTCGTCCACCTGGTCTTCGTCGGCCTGATCGCCGTCGGTGCGGGGGTGTCGTGGAGCTTCTGGGCGCTCGGCCTGCCGGCCGTCCTGATCGGGCTGCGGTACGCGGTCGACCTGGCCGGCGGGTGGTTCGCGGGCCGGCAGCGCTTCGCCACGAATGCCGAGCAGGCGTTCTGGTCGCCCTATCCGCGGCTCATCGTGCTGCACGTCGCCACGCTGCTGGGTTTCGCGTTCGCGACGCCGCCCGGTGGAGCGAGCCAGGCGTCGTGGCTGGCCGCTCTCGCCCCGGTCCGGGCCTGGTTCGACGCACTGGGGTATCCGATCAGCGACGGCGCGGTCCTGGTGGCCCTGCTGATGGTGCTCAAGACGATCGCCGACCTGGCGATGATCCGGCGCGGCACGCCGCGCGACCTGCAGGTGAGCATGGACCTCGGGCGCTGACCGCTCGGTTATCGTGACCCGGTGCCTTCCTCCCCCACCTCCCGGGCGGTGAGCCTGCGGGCGGCCGCGGCGGGCACCGCCCTCGTCCTGGCCGGGTGCGCCGCCGGCGCCCCGGCCACGGAAACGCCGCCCGCGCCGGTCACGATGACTCCCACCGGGTCGGCCCCGGCGTCCAGCCCGCCGGCGTCCGCCGCCCCGACCCCCAGCGCGTCGTCGTCCGCCGCCCCCGTCAAGGCCGCGCCGTCCGCCCGGCCAAAAGACAACAGGACCGCCGCCCAGCGCTCCAAGGCGTTCGTGGTCAACGGCATCCCGGTGATCTCCAAGAAGCACCCGATCAACGCCGGCTACCGGCGCGGCAGCGTGACCGCGCCGCACGGGCTGACCCGCGAGACCCAGGCGGCGCTGACCCGGATGATCGCCGCCGCCCGCGCCAAGGGCGTCCGCATCCGGGTCCGCAGCGCCTATCGCAGCTACGCCCTGCAGGCGCAGATCCTGTCCAGCAAGATCCGCGAGTACGGCAGCGAGACCCTGGCCCGCCGCTACAACGCCGCCCCCGGGCGCAGCGAACACCAGACCGGGCTGGCCGTGGACCTGTGGGACGGCGTGACCTGGGGCGTCGGCGTCCGCAACACCAGGGTGGGCACGTGGCTGTGGGCCAACGCCTGGCGCTACGGCTTCATCCTGCGCTACCCCAACGGCAAGGAGAAGATCACCGGCTACGCCTTCGAGCCGTGGCACTACCGCTACATCGGCACCGCGGCCGCCAAGGACTTCGGGCCGAACACGAACCTGACCCTGGAGGAGTACCTGGGGTTGGCCTGAGCCCGGACGCGCCGGGCCCGGAACGTTGGCGAGCCCGGGAAGGGCACTGGGTGCATCGCGTGGGACGCGGCCGACCTGCAACCCTGCTGCCGGCTCTTCGAAAGCCTCTTCCCGGACTCTGTTGTCTGCGACTGTAGACGGGCTCCGGAGGAGAACCAAGGGCTCGCCGGGAGACCTTGGCGAACTCACAGGATCGACCCAGCCGCGGCACGACATGGCCGTCATCCCTAGTCAGGTATAGACAAGCTGGCCCCGATCGGGCTCGCGGGCCGAGGCCGGGCGCTATCCTGACCGAACCCCGTCCGACCAGGAGTGCCGATGACCAGCGAGCCGATCGCGGCCGAGGTGCTGGCCGTGATCGTGGCGCTGGTGGACGGCGAGCCGTGCGTGCTCACCCTGCCGGACGCGCCCCGGCTGCCGGCCGGTCCGGTGCTGCCCGGCCACCGTTCACTGCAGACCGCCGTCCGGTCCTGGGTGGAGGAACAGACCGGGCTCAGCGTCGGCTATCTGGAGCAGCTGTACACCTTCGCCGACCGCGACCGGGAGGGCTCCGGGGCGCGCACGATCTCGGTCTCCTACCTGGGCCTGGTCCGCGGTCTCAGTGCCCGGTCGGGACGCTGGCGGGCCTGGTACTCGTTCTTCCCCTGGGAGGATCAGCGGGCCGGCGACACCGTGCTGACCGGGTCGGTCGCTCCCGCGCTCCGGAGTTGGGTGCGGCAGGCGCGGGCGCGCCGCCAGCGGTGTGCGATCACCTTCGGCCTCGACGGACGACCCTGGCAGCCCGACCTCGCGCTGCAGCGCTACGAGGTGCTGTACGAGGCCGGCCTGGTGCCCGAGTCGCCCGACGAATGGCGTCAGCCGGTACCGGTCCCCGGCGAGCGGATGGACGGCGACCACCGCCGGGTGCTGGCCACCGGGGTGGCCCGGTTGCGGGCCAAGATCCAGTACCGGCCGGTGGTCTTCGAGCTGCTGCCGGCCCAGTTCACCCTCGGACAGCTGCAGGGCTGTGTCGAGGCGCTCGCCGGCCAGGGGGTGCACACCCAGAACTTCCGCCGCCTGGTCGAGCAGCAGCATCTGGTCGAACCCACCGGCGGCCAGGCCGGCACCGGCGGACGCCCGGCCCGGCTCTACCGTTTCCGGCGCGAGGTGCTGCAGGAGCGCCAGGTGGCCGGCACCAAGCTGCCCACCCCGCGCACCCGCTGACGGCGTCCGGGTCCCGAGGTCCGGGTTCCGCGGTTCGGGTCCGGAGGCTCGGCGTCCGGCGTCCGGCGTCCGGCGGCAGTCTCCCCGGCATCGATCTCACCATCGGTGCCATCGGGAAGCCGCACCGTTGACGTCCGGAAACCCCTCAGGGGTCAGGCCGGGCGACCGGCCTGCTTGCTCCGAGCGCGATCGATGGCGTCCTTGACCCGGCGGGCGAGGGTGAGTGGTTCATCCAACCCGACAAGCCCATTTGCACCCTCTTTTGCTCAGATATAGCATAAGAGTGCATCCGACGAGGAGGACCCGATGACCACCACCCTGATCAGCGCCGCCGACCTGTACCGCCGGGTCGACCACGTCGTCCCCGCCATCGAGTGGGCGACGATGGCCGATGACGTCGACGCGATCCTGCGCCTCAAGCGCGAGCGCAACGCGGTGATCCTGGCGCACAACTACATGCGACCCGAGATCTTCCACGGCGTCTCCGACATCGTCGGCGACTCGCTGGCGCTGGCCCGCGAGGCCACCACCGTCGAAGCCGACGTGATCGTGCTGGCCGGCGTCCACTTCATGGCCGAGACCGCCAAGCTGCTCAACCCGTCCAAGACGGTGCTGATCCCCGACCTGCGCTCGGGCTGCTCGCTGGCCGAGTCGATCACCGCCGAGGACGTCCGCGAGTTGCGCCGGCTGCACCCCGGCGTCCCGGTGGTCACCTACGTGAACACCTCGGCCGCGGTGAAGGCCGAGAGCGACATCTGCTGCACCTCGGGCAACGCGGTCCGGGTGATCGAGAGCCTGGGCGTGCCCGAGGTGATCATGATCCCCGACCAGTTCCTGGCCGCGAACATCGCCCGGCAAACCGGCGTGAAGGTGATCACCCACCCGGGCGCCTGCGAGGTGCACGAGCGGTTCACCCCGGCCGACATCCGGCAGATCCGCGCCGACTACGCCGGCGACGTCACCGTGCTGGCGCACCCCGAATGCCCGCCCGAGGTGGTCGACGAGGCCGACTACGCCGGCTCGACCGCGCAGATGATCAACTTCGTGGCAGACCGGCGTCCGAAGCGGGTGGCGCTGATCACCGAGTGCTCGATGAGCGACAACGTGGCGCAGGAGTACCCCGAGGTCGAGTTCGTCCGGCCGTGCAACATGTGCCCGCACATGAAGCGCAACACGATGGCCTCGATCCGGCGCGCGCTGGAGACGATGACCAACGAGGTCACCATCGATGCCGACGTCGCCGACCGGGCCCGCGCGGCGGTCGAGCGGATGCTGGCGGTGGGAGCGAAGTGACCGGCCGCGCCGAGGTCGTCGCCGACGGCCCGGTCATCGTCGGCGGCGGGCTCGCCGGGCTGAGCTGCGCCATCGAGCTGGCACCGGCCCGCTGCATCGTGCTGTCGGCCGGTGCGCTCAGCACCGGCACGTCCACCGGCTGGGCCCAGGGCGGCGTGGCCGCCGCGGTCGGCGCCGACGACTCCGCGGACGAGCACGCGGCCGACACCCTGGCCGCCGGCGCCGGGTTGTGCGACGAGGCGGTGGTCCGGGCGATCACCGCCGCCGGCCCGGACGCCATCGAGTGGCTGGCCCGCCAGGGCACCCGCTGGGACCGCGACGCGGACGGCTCGCTGAAGCTCGGCCTGGAGGGCGCCCACGGACGCCGCCGGATCGTCCATGCCGGCGGCGACGGCACCGGCGCCGAGCTGCTGCGCACCGTGGTGGACGCCGCCCGCGCCCTGCCGTCGGTCTCACTCTGGGACCACTCCCCGGCCCGCCGGATCGTGGTCGAGGACGGCGCCGTCGCCGGCGTCGAGGTGGACACCCCCGGCGGCCCGGTGCTGCTGCGCACCACCGCGGTGGTGCTGGCCACCGGCGGCATCGGCGGGCTGTTCACCCACACCACCAACCCGTTGAGCTCGCGTGGCCAGGGACTCGCGTTGGCCTTCCGGGCCGGTGCGGTGCTGCGCGACCTGGAGATGGTCCAGTTCCACCCGACCGCGCTCGACGTGGCGATCGACCCGATGCCGCTGGTCAGCGAGGCGGTCCGCGGCGAGGGCGCGATCATCGTCAACGAGCGCGGCGAGTGGGTGCTGGCCAACCCGCTGTCGGCCCGGGACGTCGTCTCGCGCGCCGAGTGGGCCCAGCTGCAGGCCGGGCACCGGGTCTTCCTGGACGCCCGCACCTCCCCCGGCGAGCGGTTCGCCCAACTGTTCCCGTCGATCAACGCGACGGCCGTCGCCGCCGGGCTCGATCCGACCCGGGACCTGCTGCCGGTGCGGCCGGCCGCGCACTACCACATGGGTGGCGTGCTGGTGGATCTGGCCGGACGCAGCACCGTGCCGGGTCTGTACGCCGCGGGCGAGGTGGCCTCCACCGGCCTGCACGGGGCCAACCGGCTGGCGTCCAATTCGCTGCTCGAGGCGGTGGTCTGCGGACGCTGGGTGGGGCAGCACCTCGGCCGGATCCAGGGTGCTACGGCGTCCGTTCCCTCACCCCCCGTCCCACGGCGGGCCGCGCCGAGCTGGCGTCCCGCCGACCCGCTCATCGATCACATCCGGGCCGTCGTCACCGCCGGCGCCGGGGTGCTGCGGGACGCCGACGGCCTCCGGCGCGCGCTCGACGCGTTGCGTCCCCACCTGGACGACGACACCGGCCTGGTCGGCTACCTGCTGGCCCACTCGGCGCTGCACCGCACCGAGTCGCGCGGCGGGCACACCCGCACCGACTTCCCGGCGATGAACGAGCCGGGCCACACCCTGATCTCGCTGGCCGACCTGCCCCTCCCCGACCCGGCCGACGCGCCCGAACTCCAAGGAGCCCTCGCGTGAGATCGCTTCCCCGGCCGGTGATCGAGCCGATCGTCCGGGCCGCCCTGCTGGAGGACCTGGGCCGGGCCGGCGACCTGACCACCGACAGCATCATCGCCGCGGACGCCGTCGCCACCGTGCGGCTGGTCTCCCGGGAGCCCGGGGTGGTCGCCGGCCTGCCGCTCGCCCAGCTCGCCTGGGAACTGGTGGACGCCCGGATCACCTGCGAGGTACAGCTGCCGGACGGCTCCCGGGTCGAACCCGGCAGCGTGATCGCCACGGTGCACGGCCCGGCCCGCGGGCTGCTCACCGGCGAACGGGTGGCGCTGAACTTCCTCGGCCACCTGTCGGGGGTGGCGACCGGCACCGCCACCATCGCCGACGCCATCGCGCACACCCGCGCGAGGGTGGCCGACACCCGCAAGACCATCCCGGGGCTGCGCGCCCTGCAGAAGTACGCCGTGGCCTGCGGCGGCGGCTCGAACCATCGCTTCGGCCTCGACGACGCGGTGCTGATCAAGGACAACCACATCGCGGTCGCCGGCGGCATCCGGGCCGCGGTCGAGGCCGCCCGCGCCCACGTCGGGCACCTGGTCAAGATCGAGGTCGAGGTCGACTCCCTGGAGCAGCTGGCCGAGCTGCTCCAGGTCGGCGCGGACGTCGTCCTGCTCGACAACATGAACCCCGACGTCCTGCGCGAGGCCGTCGCAATGGTGGACGGCCGGATGGTCACCGAGGCGTCCGGCCGGATCACCCCCGCGAGCGCGGTGCCGATCGCCGAGGCGGGCGTCGACCTGATCAGCGTCGGCTGGCTGACCCACAGCGCCCGCGTGCTCGACATCGGACTGGACCACCTGCCCGAGTAATCGGGGCGCCTTCCGCAGGTCGAGCGAGACCGCCCGGCGCGCGACGCGATTGACCTGCGACGCAATTGCGGAGAGCCGGGTCTGGGACGCTCCTCCTGCGCCCCGGACCCGGCTCGATCCGTGTCTCACCACGGTGAACAGTTCCCCCGACCGTTCTCGCGTCCCCCCGAATCGCGATCCCGATTCCTGCTCCCGGTGGTTGCCCCCCGGCAAGAAGAACTCTGCCCCCTCGTCCTCAACGATCTGTAAAAGCAACCTCGAGACCAGCCCAAGGTCCACTGTGGAGATCCCGCCGGCCGTCCCACCCCGCGACATCGGCACGACTACCCCATTGCCAGAACCGGGCCGTACGCGGGAGGCTCACATCGAGCGTTCCTCGCTCAAGCCCGCCGAGGTGCCCGAGCATCTCGGCGCGGGTCACCGATCGGGCCTCCACCGATCAGGGAGCACCCAGATGTTCACCATCCGCCTCGTCACCGAGCAATTCGCACCCAACCAGACCGTCACGCTGCGCTGGGCGCCCAACTGGGAACTCGACCGGGGCGGCGTGTTCACCGACGGCGCCTGGAGCTTCGACCTCGACGAGGCCGCCTTTCCCGGCGGGATCGAGTTCAAGTTCGTGCTCTCCCCCGGACGCTGGATGGCCGGCGGCAACCTCTACCTGCCGCCGGCGGCGCTGACCGGCATCCATGACTTCGCCGACCAGGCCGACGGCGTCGGAATCTTCCCGCCCGCCCAGGCGCTGACCACCGAGAATCCGCTGGTCGCCCAGCGCTTCTTCGCCCGGAACCTGAGCCCCGACCACGTCTACGACGTCATCGTGGTCGGCTCCGGCATGGGCGGAGGCATCCTGGCCTCCCGGCTGGCGGCGGCCGGCGCGGACGTCCTCGTCCTCGAGGCCGGGTCGTACCTGTTCCCGACCCACATCGGGAACCTGCCCCGGAGGCTCAAGGTCGGCCAGTTCGACAAGCACATCTGGTCGCTGTGGCCCGACTTCAAGGTCGAGGCGTACCAGAACACGCCCGGCTCGACCTATGCCGGCGGCCAGGGCTTCAACCTGGGCGGGCGCTCGCTCTTCTGGGGTGGGCTGATCCCGCGGCAGGCCGCATGGGAGCTCGCCGGCTGGCCGGACGCGGTGCGGAACTACCTGCTGACCACGGGTTTCGCCGCCGCCGAGGCTGCGATGAGCAGTGTGCCGCCCGACCCGGACCCGTTCCAGGCGTCCAGCCGGGCCGCGCTGCAGGCGGCCATGCCGGGATTCGTCGCTGAGGACGCCCGGGTCGCCGTGCAGTACGAGGGTGCCACCGAACTCACCCTCGGGGCCGGGCTGTTCTCCACCGCCGACCTGCTGCTGCAGGACCGGCTGCTCGACGACCCCGGGCAGGCCCTGCCGACGGTGAACCTCAACTTCGCCGTGTGGCGGGCCGACATCGACCCGGCCGATCCGGGCCGGGTCGTCGGCGTCACCGGCTGGGACCTCCTGGGACGCCGCCAGCGCAGCTTCCAGGCCAACCAGGTGGTGCTGGCGGCCGGCACCATCGAGTCGGCGAAGATCGCGCTGCAGAGCGGGCTGGCCGACCCGTCCGGCCTGATCGGCTGGGGCATCACCGATCACATGATCCGCTACCGGCACTTCACCCTGCCGCCCGGATCGCCGCTGGCGAGCGCCACGCAGTCGGCGAAGGTGCTGCTCCGACACCCGGGCGCGACGCCCACCGATCACCCGTTCGCGGTCGTCGTCGAGCTCGGTGCCGACTTCAACCAGGGCAGGTACATCAATCCCGTGCATCTCGCCCGGGAACGCGAGGCCCGGGCCGGCTGGATGCTGGGCGAGCTCGTCT
>CALMIQ010000407.1 GCA_937863965.1 uncultured Micropruina sp. | reverse complement strand
TGACCACCGCGTTCTTCGTGCTGATCCTGGCCCCCGAGGTGTACCTGCCGGTGCGTCAGGTCGGCGTCCACTACCACGACGCCGCCGACGGCATGGCCGCCGCCGAGTCCGCCTTCGCGATCATCGAGGGCGCCGAGAACCGTCCCGCGGGGAGGCCGCCGGTCGAGGCCCCGTCGGTCCGACCCCGGCCGGTCGGGCTCGTCGAGGCCCCATCGAACGGACGCGGCGACACCCACCGAACCGGTTGCGGCGAGCTCACCCGGCCGGGGCCCGAACTCCTCCGGATCACCGGGCTCACCGTCAGCTACCCCGGAGCCGCGGGCCCCGTCCTGGACGGCGTCGACCTCACGGTGACGAGCGGCGAGCTGGCGGTGATCACCGGCACCACCGGCGCCGGGAAGACCACCCTGCTGCACGCGCTGATGGGCTTCGTCACGCCGAACGCGGGCACCATCGCGCTCCGCGCCCGGGTCGCCTGGGTGGCGCAGAACCCGGGCATGGTCAACGGAACCATCGCCGACAACGTCCGGCTGGGAGCCCCGGACGCCGCTGACGCCGACGTCCGGCACGTCCTGAGGCTTGCGGGCGGGGCCAGCCTCGACCCCGCGCGGGGGGTCGGCGACGACGGCGAGGGACTGTCCGCCGGGGAACGACGCCGGGTCGCGGTCGCCCGGGCCATCCTCAGGGTCACCCGCGGCGAGGCCGAGCTGCTGGTGCTGGACGAGCCCACCGCGGGCCTGGACGCCGCCACCGAGACCGCATTGCTGGACGCCCTGGCCGGGCTGGGGGTGACCATCCTGGCGGTCTCCCACCGCCCGGCCGTGATCGCCCGCGCCGACCGCGTCCTCCACCTCGGGTGACCTCGCCCCGACCCCGCGAGTGGGGAGGCGGGCCCGGGTGTGGACGGCTCAGGTCCGGGCCCACCAGGTGAGCATCGTGCCGGCGCTGTCGCCGTCGGAGACCGCCTCGATGAAGAAGCGCTGCTTGCTGAACGTCCAGGCGACCCGGCCGGTGCCGTCCTTGGCGTTGGCGGAGCCGAGCTTGCCGTTGATCTGCTTGGGCGTGTCGGTGTACCACCAGTTGGTGTGCGCCGGGGGGTTCTTCCAGTTCTTTCCGAGCTTGCTCTTGGCGACTCCGGCCCGGGAGAAGAAGGAATCCATCAGCGCGGTCAGGTCCTTGCTGTCGTTCGCCCAGCGCATGCTGACGGTCGCCGTGCCCTTGAGCTTGCCGCGCGCGTTGGCGGAGCAGACGAAGGCGTCCCGCTGCCGGTCGCCGTCGTCCAACCGGCAGGTGTCGGTGCGGACGAACGGACGCAGGTAGACCGCCCATTCGCACTGGGTCCGGCTGAGATCGGGGCTGCAGGACGCCGTCGCGCTGCCCGAGGGCTGCGCGCTCGCGCTGGCGCTGGCCGACGGGTCGGTCGAGGGCGGCGCGCTGGGGGTGATCAGCACCGACGGGGTCGCGCTCGCGCTGGGCTGCGCCGGCGTGGAGATCTCCGTGCTGGGCACCGGGGTGGCGGTGCCGCCCGGGCGCAGGAAGAGGAACCAGGCCACCAGGCCGAGCACCACGACGCCGGCGACGACGCCGATCACCACCGGCAGCGCGTTCCGGCCGCCACCGGACGGCGGGGGCGGCGGAGCCCCGAAACCACCGCCGGACGGCGGCGCACCGAAACCGCCACCCGGCGGCGGCGCACCATAGTTGTCACCGGGAGGACCGTACTGGCCCGGGCCGCCGTACTGTCCGGGCGCCCCGTACTGACCCGTGGCGCCGTACTGGCCGGGCGGAGGCGCCCAGCCACCGGGCGCGTCGGAACCGTACTGCCCCTGGCCGTAGCCGCCCGGGAACTGCTCCTGGGCCGGCAGCGGCTGGGTCGGCGGATACTGCGGCGCGGCGGGCAACTGCTGGGTCGGGTCGCTCTGCCAGTTGCCGGGGCCACCGGGCGGCGTCCACCCACCGGGTTGCTGAGGAGTCCCGCCACTCGGCGGATTCGGTGGCTGGCTCACGAGTCGCCTCCCTGACGTCAACGGGCCCTGCGGTCAATGGGGGCAAGGGTACCCGCGGAGGATGAGGGAACGGGTGAACTATTCTGCTGCCATGACTGCGACGCCGCCGGATGCCGCCTCCGGCTGGCGTTGGCTCGTCCGGCTGGTGCCCGGCGCGGCGGCCCGGACGGCGCTGGCGACGCTGCTGGCGTTCGGGGCCGCGGCGTCCTCGGTGGCCCTGATGGCGGTCTCGGCCTGGCTGCTGTCCCGTGCCGCCGAGCATCCGCCGGTGCTCTACCTGCAGGTGGCCGCGATCGGCGTCCGGGTCTTCGGCATCACCCGCGGCCTGTTCCGCTACCTGGAACGCCTGGTCGGCCACGATGTCGCGCTGCGGCTGCAGAGCGCCCTGCGACTCACCACCTACGACCACCTGGCCCGCACCACCCTGCTCGGCACCCGGCGCGGCGACCTGCTGGCGCGGGTGATCGCCGACGTCGAGGCGGTGCAGGACCTGGTGGTCCGGTTCGTGGTTCCGGTCGTGTCGGCATCCCTGGTGATCGTCGCCACGTCGGCGGCGTTCGCGGCGTTCTCACCGGCCACCGCCCTCATCCTGCTGGTCTCCGCGGTGCTCGGCGGGGTGCTGGTGCCGGCCCTCGCGCAGCGGGTCTCCCGTCGTTGGGACGCCGCCGCGGCCCCGGCCCGCGGCGCCCTGGCCGCCGGCGTCCACGAACTGTCCCGGACGGCGCCCGACCTGGTCGCCTACGGCGCCGCCGAGGCGCACCTGCGCCGGGTGCTGGCCGCCGACGACGAGCTGCGGCGGCTGGACGAGCGGGGCGCCTGGGTGCGCGGGGTGGCGTCCGGCTGCCAGGTGCTGGCGGCCGCCGCCGCGGTGATCGCCGCGCTGCTGATCGGTGCCCCGCAGGTGGCGGACGGCACCCTGCAGCCGGTGATGCTGGCCGTGCTGGTGCTCACCCCGCTGGCGTTGCACGAGGTGCTCTCCACCCTGACCCAGGCCGCCCAGAGCGCCACCCGGGCGCTGGCCTCGCTGGGCCGCGTCCGGCAGGTGCTGGACGCCGAGCCGGTCGGGGTGGGCGATCGCGAACTGCCCGCCGGCGACGTCCGGCCCGGCCCGCTGGTGCTGGACGGCCTGGCGATCGGCTGGCCGGGCGGGCCGGTGCTCGTCGAGGGCCTGGACCTGGTCGTCGCGCCGGGTGAGAGCGTGGCCGTGGTGGGGCCGTCCGGCAGCGGCAAGACCACCCTGGCCGCCACCATCCTGGGCCTGATCCCGCCGAAGTCCGGGTCGGCGACGGTCACCGGACGGGTCGGCTACCTGGCCCAGGACGCCCACATCTTCGCCACCTCGATCGCCGAGAACGTCCGGATCGGCAACCGGGACGCCGACGCGGCCGGCATCCGGACGGCGCTGGACCGGGCCGGGTTGGCCCTGGACGCCGACCGGGTGGTCGGCGAGCAGGGCGCCACCCTGTCCGGCGGCGAGGCGCGGCGGCTGGCGCTGTCCCGGCTGTTCGCCGGCGACTACCAGGCGGTGGTGCTCGACGAACCCTCCGAGCATCTGGACGCCGTCACCGCCGAGGCGCTGCTGGACGACGTCTTCGCCTCGATGGCCGCGGTGCCGCTGCTGGTGATCACCCACGACCCGGACGTCGTCGCCCGCTGCGACCGGACGGTCGCCCTGGCCGGTGGCGACCTCGCGGGCGGCGACCCGGCGTCCGGCGAATCCGCGGTTGGCGCGGCCCCCTATCGTTGACCGCGTGACCCAGCACCTGCCCAACGACCTCGGGCAGGACCCCGCACACTTCGTCCCCCACCGCTTCGGCACGCTGACCGCCCCGGCGGCTCCCCCGCCGCGACCGCATGCCGGCGCGGGCCGATTCCTGGTCGTGGTGATGTTGCTGGTCGGCCTGGTGGTCGCCGGCCTGCAGACGCTGCCGATCGTGGGCACCGCGCCGCCGAATCCGGCGCCGTCTCCGCACCGCTCCCCGTCCGTCTCGGCGTCCGCATCGACCCCCGCCGGCACCTCCAGTGAGCCTGGCGACCGGCTGACCGACAGCAGGCTGTACCCGCTGGGGGTGACCGGCAGCTGCCCCGAGATCCGCACGGTGACCAGCCGGGACGCCTACACCAAGCAGGTCTCCGCGCTGTTGGGCTGCCTGGAGACGATCTTCGAGCCGCTGATCGAGCAGGCCGACGGCACCTTCAGCCGCGTCCAGCACCGGTTCTACGGGCGCTCGACGTCGTCGCCGTGCGGAGCGTCGAAGAACGCCTACGCCTTCTACTGCGAGCAGAACACCACCATCTACCTCTCCGACCAGGTCTACGACAACGCCCGCTACGCCCGGCTGGTGGTGGCCGACGTGGTGATCCACGAGTACGGCCACCACGTGCAGTCGATGATGGGCATGTTCGCCGCCGCCGAGGACGTCGACGAGGGCCGGGCGACGATCGTCCGCCGCGAGGAACTGCAGGTGTTCTGCTGGACCTACTACGTCTTCGCGGCGCTGCCGAGCTTCGAACTGACCATCGACGACCACAACTACTTCCGCGAGGTCTGGGACCACACCGACGATCCCGAGGGCCACGGCTCGGTGAAGGCCCAGCAGTACTGGGGCGCCCGCGGACTCGCCGGGACCAGCCTGGGCGCCTGCAACACCTGGTCGGTGCCGGCCGACCGGGTGCGCTGATTCCGCTCGTCCCCGATCGCCTTCTTCCCGGATCACCTGTGCGCGGCGTCCGCCGAAGTTAGATTGAAAAGCGTTCCGACTCTGTGCTGAGAGGACGCCATGAGCGAGCCGTTCCGCCTCGACATCACCAACCTGCCCGACCTGGCGGCGACGGCGGGCAGAGTCGGCCCGGTCCGCACCCGGATGCCGGTCTACGTCGACCTGCTGCCGCCCTGCAACAACGCCTGCCCGGCCGGCGAGAACATCCAGGAGTGGCTGCGGCTGGTCAAGGCGGACGCCGACGAGGCCGCGTGGCGCGAGCTGACCCGCAACAACCCGTTCCCCGCGATCCACGGCCGGGTCTGCTACCACCCGTGCGAGACCGCCTGCAACCGGGTCGAATTGGACGGCGCCGTATCCATCCACTCCGTCGAGCGGCACCTTGGCGACAAGGCGATCGAGCAGGGCTGGCGGTTCCGCCGGGCCCGGCCGGCCACCGGACGCCGGGTGCTGATCGTCGGCGCCGGCCCGTCCGGGCTGTCGGCCGCCTACCAGCTGGCCATGCTGGGCCACACCGTGGAGATCCGGGACGCCTCCGCCCAGCCGGGCGGCATGATGCGCTACGGCATCCCCGAGTACCGGCTGCCCCGCGACGTCCTGGACGCCGAGATCGCCCGGCTGGTCGACCTGGGCGTCCGGATCGTCACCGACCACCGGGTCACCGACCTGCTCGCCGAACAGGCGCAGGGCGGCTTCGACGCCGTGTTCGTGGCGATCGGCGCACACCTGTCGAAGCGGGTCGACATCCCCACCCGGGACGCCTCCCGGATCGTCGACGCGGTCAGCTTCCTGCGCGACGTGGCCAGCGGCGGGCGTCCGGTGATAGGCCGCAGGGTCGCCGTCTACGGCGGCGGTAACACCGCGATGGACGCTGCCCGCGTCGCCCGCCGGCTGGGTGCGGAGGAGTCGATCGTGGTCTACCGGCGCACCGAGGCGCAGATGCCGGCGCACGCGTCCGAACGCTCGGAGGCGATGGCCGAGGGCGTCACGATGAACTGGCTGCGCACCATCTCGTCGTTCGACTCCGACGCCATGACGGTCGAGATCATGGAGCTGGACGCCGCCGGCCGGGCGGTCGGCACCGGGCGGTTCGAGACGCTGCAGGCCGACACCGTGATCCTGGCGCTCGGCCAGGAGGCCGACTCGGCGTTCCTGCGGGCGATCCCCGGCATGCGCTTCGACCGCGACGTGCTGCAGGTCGATCCGCGCACCCTGATGACCGACGTGCCCGGCATCTTCGCCGGCGGGGACGCGGTACCGTCCGAACGCACGGTGACCGTCGGCGTCGGGCACGGCAAGCGGGCCGCCCGAATGATCGACGCCTGGCTCGACAGCAGGGCCCCGGTCGAGCCGCCCAAACACGACCTGGCCGGGTTCGACAAGCTCAACCTGTGGTACTTCGGCGACAACCGGCGCACCACCCAACCCGAGCTCGACCCGGACGACCGGGTCACCGACTTCGACGAGATCCACGGCGGGCTGGACGAGGTGCAGGCCCACGTCGAGGCCGCCCGCTGCCTGTCCTGCGGCAACTGCTTCGAATGCGACGGCTGCCTCGGCTCCTGCCCCGAGGACGCCATCGTCAAGCTCGGCACCGGCTTCCGGTACCGCTTCGACTACGCCAAATGCACCGGCTGTGCCACCTGCTACGAGCAATGCCCGGTGCATGCCATCGAGATGATCCCGGAGCGGTCATGAAAGCAATCATCGACGGCAACGAGGCCGCCGCCTCCGTCGCCTACCGGCTCAACGAGCTGTGCAGCATCTACCCGATCACGCCGAGTTCGACGATGGCCGAGCTGGCCGACGAGTGGTCGGCCGGGCGCCGGCGCAACGTCTTCGGCACGGTGCCGACGGTGATCGAGATGCAGTCCGAGGGGGGCGCGGCGGGCGCGCTGCACGGGGCATTGCAGGGCGGCGCGCTGAGCACGACGTTCACGGCGTCCCAGGGCCTGCTGCTGATGATCCCGAACATGTACAAGATCGCCGGCGAGCTGACCTCGACGGTCTTCCACGTCGCCGCCCGGTCGCTGGCCGCGCAGGGGCTGAGCATCTTCGGCGACCACCAGGACGTGATGGCCGTCCGGCAGACCGGGTTCGCGCTGCTGAGCTCGGCGTCCGTGCAGGAGGCGCACGACCTGGCCGCGGTCGCCCAGATCGCCACGCTGCGCTCCCGGGTGCCGTTCCTGCACTTCTTCGACGGGTTCCGCACCAGCCATGAACTGAACACCATCGACGTGCTGAGCGACGACGACCTGCGGGCGCTGGTGTCGGAGGATCTGGTCCGGGCGCACCGGCGCCGGGCGCTGTCGCCGGAGCATCCGATCATCCGCGGCACCGCGCAGAACCCGGACACCTACTTCCAGTCCCGCGAGACGGTGAACCCGTTCTACCTGGCGGTGCCGGGCATCGTGCAGCAGGCGATGGACTCCTTCGCCGCCCGCACCGGCCGCGGCTACCGGCTGGTCGAGTACCACGGGCATCCCGAGGCCGAGCGGGTGCTGGTGGTGATGGGATCCGGTGTGCAGGCCGTCCGGCAGGTCGTCGACCATCTGAATGGCCTCGGTCAGCGGGTCGGCTGCGTGCAGCTGCGGCTGTACCGGCCCTTCCCCACCGACCAGGTGCTGGCCGCCATCCCGGCCACCGCGACCCGGATCGCCGTGCTGGACCGCACCAAGGAGCCCGGCTCGTCGGGCGAGCCGCTGTTCCTGGACGTGGTCGCCGCGCTCGGCGAGGCGGCCAGCACCGGCGTCCGGCCGATGCCGACGGTGATCGGCGGGCGGTACGGGTTGTCGTCCAAGGAGTTCACCCCGCCGATGGTGGTCGGCATCTTCGACGAGCTGGCGCTGCCGAAGCCGCGGCCGCGGTTCACCGTGGGCATCACCGACGACGTCACCCGGCTCTCGCTGCCCTACCCGGCCGACCTCGACCTGGAGGGTCCCGACACCCACCGCGCGGTGTTCTACGGCCTCGGCTCCGACGGCACCGTGGGGGCCAACAAGAACACCATCAAGATCCTCGGCGGCACCGACGGCACCTACGCGCAGGGCTACTTCGTCTACGACTCGAAGAAGTCGGGGTCGCGGACGGTGTCGCACCTGCGGTTCGGGCCGCGTCCGATCGAGGCGCCCTACCTGGTGAACGCGGCCGGGTTCATCGGCTGCCACCACACCTCGATCCTGGAACGGGTGGACGTGCTGGAGTACGCCCGCGAGGGCACCGTGCTGCTGGTCAACGCGCCGTACCCGCCGGGTGAGGTGTTCGGCCGGCTGCCCCGCGACCTGCAGGCCCGGATCATCGAGCTGGGCGTCGAGTTGTGGACGATCGACGCGGGCGCCGTGGCGCGGACCGCCGGGATGGGCAACCGCACCAACACCGTGCTGCAGACCTGCTTCTTCGCGATCTCGAAGGTGCTGGAGCCGGCGGTGGCCATCGAGAAGGTGAAAGCGGCGATCCGCAAGACCTACGCCCGCAAGGGCGCCGAGGTGGTGGCCCGCAACGAGGCCGCGGTGGACGCCGCCGTGGCCGCCCTGCACCGGGTGAGCGTGCCGTCCGCGGTGATCTCGGACGCCGAGCGGATCCCGCCGGTGCCGGCCGACGCACCGGAGTTCGTCCGGACCGTGACGGCGGCGATGCTGGCCGGGGCGGGCGACTCGCTGCCGGTGTCGGCGCTGCCGGTGGACGGCAGCTACCCGTCAGGCACCACCCGGTACGAGAAGCGGAGCATCTCCGACATCGTCGCCGAGTGGGATCCGGAGGCCTGCATCCAGTGCGGCAACTGCGCCTTCGTCTGCCCGCACGCCGTGCTGCGCGCCAAGTACTACAAGGCCGACGAGCTGGCGGACGCCCCGGCCTGCTTCGCCTCCGCACCGCTCAACGCCGCCGGGTTCCCTGGGTCGCGCTACACCCTGCAGGTCTATGCCGAGGACTGCACCGGCTGCGGGTTGTGCGTCGAGGCCTGCCCGGTGAAGCCGATCGGCAACCCCGACCGGCGGGCGATCAACCTGGCCCCGCTGCCCGAGCGCGCCGAGACCCGGGCGAGCGTGGCGTTCTTCGAGTCGCTGCCGGTGAACAAGCGCTCCCGCGTGGATTTCGCCACCGTCCGCGGCACCCAGTTCCTGGAGCCGCTGTTCGAGTTCTCCGGCGCCTGTTCGGGCTGCGGCGAGACGCCCTACCTGAAGCTGCTCACCCAGCTGTTCGGCGGCCGGGCCAGCGTCGCCAACGCCACCGGCTGCTCGTCCATCTACGGCGGCAACCTGCCGACCACGCCCTGGTCGAGCAACAAGTACGGACGCGGCCCGGCCTGGTCGAACTCGCTGTTCGAGGACAACGCCGAGTTCGGGCTGGGCCTGCGGCTGGCGGCCGACCTGCAGACCGACCTGGCCCGGCAGCGACTGGACGCCCTGCGTCCGGAGCTGGGCGACGACCTGGTCGAACTGGTGCTGACCGCCCCGCAGCAGTACGAGTCCGACCTGTCCCACCAGCGTGCCCGGGTCGAGCACGTAAAGATGCTGCTCGACGAGATGCTCACCACCGGCGCCAGCCCGCATCACGTCACGGTGCTCTTCCCCCTGGCCATGCCGGGCGGCGCCGAGGTCGACGTCGAGCACACCGGACGCCGCGGGCAGCCGGTGGCCGCCGAGACCGAATCCGACGCGGAGGTTCCGCCCGGGACGCCGCTGGGTGCCGAGCGGTTGCGGCTGGTGGAGGATCTGCGCAGCGTCGCCGACCATCTGCTGCGCCGCTCGGTGTGGATCGTCGGCGGCGACGGCTGGGCCTACGACATCGGTTCGGGCGGCGTCGACCACGTGCTGGCGTCCGGCCGCGACGTGAACGTGCTGGTGCTGGACACCGAGGTGTACTCCAACACCGGCGGCCAGTCGTCGAAGTCGACCCCGATGGGGGCGGTGGCGAAGTTCGCGGCGGCCGGCAAGTCCACCTACAAGAAGGACCTGGCGATGCAGGCCATCGCCTACGGCAACGTGTACGTGGCGCGGGTGGCGATGGGCGCCGATCCGCAGCAGACGCTGAAGGCGTTCCGCGAGGCGGAGATGTACGACGGGCCGTCGCTGATCCTGGCCTACAGCCACTGCATCGCGCACGGCATCGACATGCGCCGCGGCCTCGACCAGCAGTACCGGGCGGTCAACTCGGGGCACTGGCCGCTGATGCGGTTCAACCCGGTGCTGCGCGAGGCCAACCGGAACCCGTTCCTGCTGGACTCGCCGCGGCCCCGGCTCGCGTTGCGCGACTACCACGACCACGAACTGCGCTTCCGGATGCTCAGCAACACCCACCCCGACGAGGCCGAACGGATGCTGCGGCTGGGCCAGGACCAGGTGAATCGCCGCTGGGCCGAGTACGAGGAGTTGGCCTCCCGGCCGGCCGCCATGTTCGCCGCGGCACCCCGCTAACCACCGAGCCCGAGCTGGGCCGAACGATCGAGGAGGGGTCATGGACCTGACCACGGACTATCTGGGGCTGCGGCTGCGCAACCCGCTGGTGGCGTCCGCCGGGCCGCTGTCGCAGACGGTCGACGGCGTCCGCGGCCTGGCCGATGCGGGGATCGGGGCGGTGGTGATGTATTCGCTCTTCGAGGAGCAGGTGCGCCAGCAGGCCGCCCGGGACGCCGAGCTGGCCGATCTGCATGAGGAGTCCTTCGCCGAGGCGCTGAGCTACTTCCCGGCGGCGGAGACCGCCGAGCCCGGGGTGGCCGACCGTTACGTGGCGCTGATCGAGCGGGCGGCGTCCGCGGTCGAGGTGCCGGTGATCGCCAGCATCAACGGCGCGAACCTGGGCGGCTGGGTGCGGATCGCCCGGCAGCTGGCGGACGCCGGCGCCGCCGCGATCGAGCTGAACGTGTACTTCGTGCCCGGCGACCTGCACCTCACCGGCGCCGAGGTGGAGCAGCGGCACCTGGACATCGTGGGCGCCGTCCGCGCGGCGGTGCCGGTGCCGATCGCGGTGAAACTCAGCCCGTACTTCTCCTCGCCGGGCAACATGGCGCTGCGGCTGGTCGAGGCCGGCGCCGACGGGTTGGTGCTGTTCAACCGGTTCCTGCAGCCCGAGGTCGACATCGAGGCCCTCACGGTGACGCCATCGGTGGCGCTGTCGACCCGCTTCGAGGGACGGCTGCCGCGCACCTGGATCGCGGCGCTGGCCCGGCACACCCGGGCCTCGCTGGCGGCGACGTCCGGGGTCGAGGAGGCGGCCGACGTGATCCGCTACCTGCTGGCCGGCGCCGACGTGGTGATGACCACCTCGGCACTGGTGCGGCACGGCGCGGGCTACGCGGAGGTGCTGCTGGCGGGCCTGCAGGAGTGGATGCGACGCCGCGGCTATGCCACCGTGGACGACTTCCGCGGCCTGCTGGCGGTGCCGGCCGAGGTCGACGGCACGTCCTATCTGCGCGCCGGCTATGTGGCGGCCCTGGAGAAGGCCCGCCGGGTCTACGGGTCGCTGCGGCACTGACGCGGACCGGCGAGCCATTGACTGCGCTTGGCCCTGTGCCGATACGGTGGCCGAAACGTGGCCCGCTAGCTGGGGTCCCCTCGTTTCCGAACACGTCTGGAGGTACCTGCGTGCTTCAGGAAGTTGAGATGCTCGCCGACTGGCAGAATCTCCTCATCGGGTGGCGGAAGTCCACAGGCAACCGCGGCTACTCAGAGATCGACGCATACGAGGCAGTGCAACACGTCGTCCAGCACGCGCGTGCCGCAGCCACAGCCTTTTCAAGCGCGACGGTAGTACAAGCCACCGTCTGGCTATACGGTTCAGGAATTGACAACGGCAGCCACTTTGGGTCACACGTACGTAAAGAACTGAACGCCATTCGTATCACCGAGCCCGGACTCAGAATCACTATGAACCCGGTAGACCGACCCGTCCACCTCGAGGCCGAGCCACTGCAAGTAACGCTTTGTCCTTACGACGCCCCTAGGACATGTCGAGTGGACGGCTGCACGAGGCCAACACGCGAACAAAAGCTGGCTGACACTATGATCGTCGCAGATGCTGGACACTTTGGAACATTTCCATCAGTCGGGCTCGCGATTATCTCCGATGACGAGGATATGGTGCCCGGCCTTCTCCTCGCAGCTCATTTCCGCAGAATCGTCGGCGGAGCACCCGCACAGGAACTCCTGTGGTACCGCCCGAGTAGGCCAGCCGCAATACATCGAGCAAAGTACGCTCGTCACTTCATGATGAAAGGCAGCGAAAGTTGACGTTGAATTCATGGCAGGAGGCGGTTGTCGAAGATCTCACGCCGTTCTGCGATCTCGCTACCGTTCCAGAGGTCACCCCGTACGGTGGACATCTAGACGTCAGACTCCGGCGCAATGGTAGAGATTACCACCTTGAGGTTCGCAATCAAGAGGAGGGTCTGATCGCTCAGCCGGAGGGTGGAACCGCGGTTCCATTCACAGATCTCCTCGCTTCTTCCGAGTTCGGCGACCTACGACGAATCGCTCAGCAGATCGGCATCCTCTCCAACCTGCGTCGCCGACTGAGTAGGCAGGACGTTCGAGGACGTTCTGTATATACATACGACTGGTACGTTGACCCTTACGTAACGGTAGACCGTTCGGACTTGACTACGTCATCTGCGCGCGCCGATGACCTACTCGCCACTTTGGTTGCCGACGGGGCACGCACACCGCAGCTCACGGAGGCAAGCGATCTCATATTTCTCACTGCTCAGGCCGGTCAAGGAAAATCTTCCGCTCTACGCTGGTTCCATCTCCATCAAGCCGATAGATACAGGCGAGGGTTGGCAGGTAGGATGACATTCTACGTTGACGCTCAGGGGCGTGGCCTAACCAATCTTGCCGATGTGCTGGCGCGGGAGATAAACGAGTTGCGCCTCAACCTCCCCCATCTCGCGATTCTGTCACTGGTTCGCCATGGACTCATCACTCTTATTGTGGACGGATTCGACGAACTCGTAGGCGCTCGGGGCACCTACGAGGGGGCCTTCTCATCACTCACTACTTTCCTGGAGTTGCTTGCCGGAAAAGGTCAGGTGATCGCGGCAGCACGGTCCGCATTCTTCACGGAGGAGTATCTTTCCAGGCCCAATGTTCTCTCTGGCGAGACGGGCAGTCACCGGGTCACGCGGTTGGAGTTGTCCCCGTGGGGCCCTGACGACCGAGCAGCTTTCATGACCCGCGCGAAGGAAAGCAGTCCGGCCGGACTAATCTCCCGTGACACCGAGACTCGTTTCGCGGCAATCCAGGAGTCGGAACATGGCGACTTGCTCACTCGCCCACTCTTCAGCCGGGACGTGCTAATAGCAACCATCGAAGGTGGCACTCAGATTCGCGCCGACACGAACCTGTCTCTCATATCAACGATCGCGCAGAATTACTTGGAGCGCGAGACCTCGGAGAAACTGCTGGGACCCGGACGTCTACCGATCCTCACTAGCGCCCAGCTTCACACATTCTTCGATGGCCTGGCTGGCGAAATGTGGTCACTAGAGACTCGCGAGTTGGATCTGGGAACGGCGCGCGCCTTGATGGAGCTCTGCTGCGAAGAATGGCAGGTTGATCCTACTGGCGCCAGAATTGCCATTGATCGCGTGGCGACCTTGCCATTCTTGACGACTGGAACTGAGGGTCTCCATACAATCCTATTTGAGCATGAACTATTCTTCTCATATTTCCTAACGGGCACTCTTGTCGATGTTGTCTTTTCAGATTCAAAGGGCGCGCAGTCCACGCTCTCTCGGGCACGACTGAGTCATGATGACGCACAGCTTCTCGCTGAAAGGTTCGCCGCGGGTGGGATGCGACTTCAAGACGGGCTGGACTCGCTAGCGATACTCGCTCAGGGACGACACCCTCGCCAAGGACAGATTCAGGTCAACTGCGGTTCACTCGCGGCCGGCCTCTTGCGTTCGTCGAGTAGGAATGGCGCGGTGCGGGATGTGCGCATCAGCCACCTCGCGTTCGATGGGGACAGTCTACAAGGCACGCGTCTCGATGGAGCAGAGTGGACAGATTGCAGTTTTAATAGGGTCGATCTACGCGATGCTCGGATAAATGGCATTAGCCAGGATTGTGAGTTCTATGCGGCCGTTGTGGACGAGGTTTCAACTCAGATCTCGCTGGAAGGCCTTGACGGCGATCTGCCCATTGTTCAGATTGAGCAATACTCAAATGGAAGGATCGCACCTGTATACGAGCAGTCCGAACGCGATCGTCTGCTCAGAGCCACGGGGTTCCTTCCTGACGATACCGGCGAGCCACGTTTCCTAGTGGCCGACGAAGAGCTTTTCGTCGTGACGCAGCTATGTCGAGCTTTCGACGAAATGAATCCGGTAGGTTCTCGCCACTCCAAGTACGCATCGGTGTTTCAGTCGTATGCGTGGCCCCGAGTGAGCGCCTCGCTCATAGATCACAACTTGCTGACTCCGGTAACGAAATCCTCTTCCGGCCCTCGGCAAGCATTCTATCGAAAGAAGTTCGACACGTCGGAACTCCTTGCTGCACTACACGCGCCATCACAGAACGCGGATGTCGAGAGATTCTGGCAGAGTATTAGCGACTAGCTACTCGGCACGATCGCAGGTCGAGTGCACGCGACGACTCGTCGAGCCACTAGCCTAACGTGCATGGCTGACCACGAGCCCGCGCCAGTTGAGCGTGCGGAGTCCCCCGTTGACCATCCGGTGGTCGAGTCCTCCATCCCGCTGGTCGAGCTCCCGGTCGCCCTCGCCGAGACCCCCGGAAACCCCGCCATCGAAGCCCCGCCCGTCGATCCTGTCGAGACCTCCGCGGGCGTCGCGCTCCCCGACCGTCCGCTGACGATCGCGCAGTTCACCGACAACTACGGTCCGGCGCACAGCGGACTGCTGTACGCGGTGCAGTTCCTGGAGCGCGAGGTGCTGGCCGCCGGGCATCGGGTGCTGCTGGTCGCCCCCGAGGCGAAGGGCCCCAATCCGCTGGCGGGCGATCCGCATCGCCGGGAGATCCGGATGCCGTCGGTGCCCATCCCGGGGGCCGGCATCCGGCTGTCGCTCGGCAAGGACCTGGAGTTCCGGTTGGCCCAGCTGGTGGCCGACCCGCCCGACATCATCCACGTCCACGGCCTGGGCGGGGTGGGTCTGCTGGGCATGTGGGTGGCGCAGCGGGCGGGGCGTCCGCTGGTGGTCACCTGGCACACCGACCTGGAGGCCTACGCCGAGCACTACTGGCACCTGGGGCCCTTCCTGAACGCCGCGTACCGGCTGTTCGCGGCCCGGGCCGAGTCGAAGCCGTGGGCGAAGCTGCGCAAGCTGCGGTTCAAGCGGCCCCGGCGCGGCGGCGCGCAGCTGGAGCTGCTGCAGGCGGCGTCCGACATGCTGAGCACCGCCGACCTGGTCACCACACCCTCGGACAAGACCGGCAGGCGGGTGCGCGAACTGGCCCCGTCGGCGAAGGTGCGGGTGGTGCCCAACGGCGCCGACCCGCTGGCCGAGCGCAAACCGATCGCGAAGGCGCGCGGACCCCGGCTGCTGTACGTCGGACGGGTGTCGCCCGAGAAGGGCCTCGACCTGCTGCTGGACGCCTTCGAACTGGTCCGCGACTTCGAGCCGCACGCCGAGCTGATGATCGTCGGCGACTACCACGAGTCCACGCCGACCCTGCGCCGGCGGATGCAGCGGGCGGCCCGGCACGGCGGCGTCCGGCTGATCGGACGGGTACCGCACGACGAGTTGGCGGCCTACTACGGGGGCGCCGACGTCTTCGTCTTCCCCTCCCAGACCGACACCCAGGCGCTGGTGCTGCACGAGGCGGCGCTGTGCGGGCTGCCGCTGGTGATCGTCGACCCGGAGCTGAACCTGGTGGTCGATCCGGGCGTGAATGCCCTGGTGGCGCGGCCGAACATGGTCTCGCTGAGCCAGGCGATCATGGCGATGCTCCGGCTGCTGAAGGACCCGGCGTTCGCCGCCCGGGCCTCCGCTCGCAGCCGGGAGCTCGCGGGCCAGTGGACGATCGAGCGCCAGGCCACCGAGATGCTCGGTATCTACACCGACCTGATGGCGGGGCGCCCGGTCGAACTCAGCGACTACCTCAAACCCGACCTCGGACGCCCCCGCCTCGGCGGCCGGCTGCACTGACGCTCGAAACGAGGATCGGGATCGGATGCCCCAGTGGGTGTGCCCGATCCCGGTCCTTGCTTGCGGCGGCCCGACCGCCCCGCTCAGCGCACGTTGAAGCGGCGCAGCCGCAGGCTGTTCAGCACCACGAAGACCGACGACAGCGCCATCGCGGCACCGGCGATCATCGGGTTGAGGAAGCCCAGGGCGGCCAGCGGGATGGCCGCCACGTTGTAGGCGAAGGCCCAGAACAGGTTGCCCTTGATGGTGGCCAGGGTGGCGCGGGAGAGCCGGATCGCGGTCGCCGCCAGACGCAGGTCGCCGCGCATCAGGGTCAGGTCGGAGGCCGCGATCGCCGCGTCGGTGCCGGTGCCCATGGCGATGCCCAGGTCGGCCTGGGCCAGGGCGGCGGAGTCGTTGACGCCGTCGCCGACCATCGCCACCTGGGTGCCGTCGGCCTGCAGCAGCTTGATCTCGGCCAGCTTGTCCGCGGGCAGCACCTCGGCGCTCACCCGTTCGATGCCGACCTCGGCGGCCACCGCCTCGGCGACCGCGCGGGCATCTCCGGTGAGCAGCACCGGGGTGAGGCCGAGCTCCTTCAGCTGGGCGATGGCCTCGGCAGAGGTGTCCTTGACGGCGTCCGCGACGGCGATCATGCCGCGCAGTTCGCCGTCGACGGCGACCAGGACGGCGGTGTGTCCTTTGCCCTGGGCCCCGATGAAGGCGTTGACGGCATCCGGCGCCGATCCCTCGGCCTCGACGTCCACTCCGACCAGGGCGGGGGTGCCGACCAGCACCTGGTGCCCGTCCACGAGGGCGCGGACGCCGCGTCCGGGCAGGTTCTCGAACGCGGTGACGGAGGCATCGGAGGCGACGTGCTCGGCGATGGCCCGCGCGATCGGATGCTCGGACGCCGCCTCGGCCGCCCCGGCCAGCCGCAGCCAGCCGTCGTCCGGGCCCTCGCCGACGACCTCCACCACGGCCATGGTGCCGGTGGTGACGGTGCCGGTCTTGTCCAGCACGACGGTGCTGACCGCCTTGGTGCGCTCCAGGATCTCGGGCCCCTTGATCACGATGCCGAGCTGGGCGCCGCGGCCGGTGCCGACCAGCAGGGCGGTCGGGGTGGCCAGGCCGAGGGCGCAGGGGCAGGCGATGATCAGCACGGCGACGGCCGCCGACGAGGCGAAGGCGAACCCGGCGCCGGCCAGCAGCCAGCCGAGCCAGGTGAGCAGCGCCAGGCCGATGACGATCGGCACGAAGACCGAGCTGATCCGGTCGGCGAGGCGCTGCACGTTGGCCTTGCCGGTCTGCGCCTGCTCGACCAGCCGGGCGATGTGCGCCAGCTGGGTGTCGGCGCCGACCCGGGTGGCCGTGACGATGAGGCGTCCGTTGGTGTTGACGGTGGCTCCGATCACGGCGTCGCCGGGACCGACGTCGACCGGCACCGACTCGCCGGTCACCATCGACACGTCGACCGCGGAGGCGCCCTCGACGACCTCGCCATCGGTGGCGATCTTCTCGCCGGGACGGACGACGAAGACGTCCCCGGGCTTCAGGAAGTCGACCGGCACCCGGGTCTCGACGCCGCCGCGCAGCAGGGTCGCCTCGGTGGCGCCGAGCTGCAGCAGCGCCCGGACGGCCTCGCCGGCGCGCTGCTTGGAGCGGGCCTCGAACCAGCGGCCGAGCAGCAGGAAGGTGATGATGCCGACGACGGCCTCGAAGTAGATGCTGCCCTCGCCGGTGCCGCGCATCAGCATGAACTCGAAGCCGTGGGTGTAGCCGATCATGCCGGCGTGGCCGAAGAACAGCGCGTACAGCGACCAGCCGAACGCGGCGGTGGTGCCGAGGCTGATCAGGGTGTCCATGGTGGTGGCGAGGTGCCGGGCGTTGACCAGCGCCGAGCGGTGGAACGGCAGCGCGGCCCAGCCGTAGACGGGGATGGTGAGCGCCAGCGAAACCCATTGCCAGCCGGGGAATTGCCAGGCCGGGACCATGGCCAGTGCGATCACCGGGACGGCCAGGACGGCGCTGACGATGACCCGGGACTGCAGCTGTTTGGCGTGGTCGACCTCGGGCCTGGCCGGGTCGGGCAGGGCGGCGTGGTAGCCGGCCTGCTCGACGACGGCGATCAGGTCGGCCACCGGGATCGGGGCGTCGGTGAGCACCCGGGCCTTCTCGGTGGCGTAGTTGACCGAGGCGGTCACCCCGCCGACCTTGTTGAGCTTCTTCTCGATGCGCGCCGCGCACGAGGCGCAGGTCATGCCGTCGATGTCGAGCTCGATCGAGGTGTGCTGGGTGGTGGTCATGTCCGCTTCTTCAGCCGTGCCGACTTCAGGCCGAGGGATTCAGGCGACGGTGTAGTTGCCGGCCTCGGCGACCGCCTCGACGATGCGGTCGAAGTCGACCGGGGCGTCCGAGGTGACGGTCAGCTTGCCGCCGTCCAGGACGACGGCCACGTCGGTGACGCCGGGGATCTGCTTGACCTCTTCGGTGACGGCGGCGACGCAATGCCCGCAGGTCATGCCTTCGACGGTGTAGGTGCTTTCCATGGTTTTCTCCTTCGGTCAGGAACGGACGAGGCGCGCGATGGCGTCCCGTGCTTCGGTGAGCTTGGTTTCGGCCTCGTCGCCGCCCTCGCGGGCGGCGCGCACGACGCAGTGCCGCAGGTGGTCGTCCAGCAGTTCCAGGGCGAGCGATTCGAGCGCCCGGGTGGTGGCCGAGATCTGGGTCAGGATGTCGATGCAGTAGCGCTCGTCGGTCACCATGCGGGACAACCCGCCGACCTGCCCCTCGATCCGGCGCAGCCGCTTGAGGTAGCCGTCCTTGCTGGTCAGGTAGCCATGTCCGGACGATTCCGCGGCGACGGGATTGTGCTCGTGACCGGCCTCCGCCTGGGACTCCTGTGACACATGTTGCTCCCGTCTCTGCGACACTGTGCGTCAACCCTTGTCACTATACCCCCTATGGGTATACCTGTCATGCGGTCGAGGTGTGGACAACCCGGCCCATATCATGCGAAGGGGTGCTCGTGGGCGGCTTGTCAACCACCCCCCGCGGGGATGGACTCAGCATCCACTCAGCTGAAACTCACATGACCGCACGGTTAACACCCCTTGTGAGAGCAACGATCGACGGGCCAGAATTTTCCCATCCACCGCCCCCTCGGCGCGTCGTACACAGGATCCACGGCGTGGCTCCACAGAATCCACAAGGAAAAGTCGAATCTGTGGATAACTCGGGTTGGACGTCGCTCCGGCGGCAGGTCTATGGTCGGGCGATACGTCGCGCAGATCGCCCTGCACGGCGCCCGCGAGAACTCGCACATTCGAACTTTTGAACGAGAGCCGCTGAATCTGTCAGTGCGCCTGGTTAGCGTGCCAGGTGTTCCGATGGTTGCGTAGAGGGAGGGGTCATGTCGGTCGCGTCACTCCCCCCCTACGAGGAGGATCCGCGGGATTTCGCCCCCTCCGACCGGACGCCGCCGCAGGACGTCCAGGCCGAACAGTCGGTGCTGGGTGCGATGCTGCTGAGCAAGGACGCCATCGGCGACGTCGCCGAGATCGTCCGGGGCCGCGACTTCTACCTACCCAAGCACGAGCAGATCTTCGACGCCGTCATCGACCTGTTCGGACGCGGTGAGCCGGCCGACGCGATCACCGTCGCCGACGAGCTGGCCAAGCGGGGCGAGATCGGCAAGATCGGCGGGCACATCTACCTGCACGACCTGCTGTCGATGGTGTCGATCGCCTCGAACGCCAGCTTCTACGCCGAGATCGTCAAAGAGAAGGCGGTATTGCGGCGGCTGGTCGAGGCGTCCATCAAGATCAGCCAGATGGGCTACGCCGGCGGCGGCGAGGTGTCCGACATCGTCGACCGCGCACAGCAGGCGATCTACGAGGTGGCCGAGGGCAAGACCTCCGACGACTACGAACCGCTGAGCGTGCTGATGGAGCGCACCCTCGACGAGATCGAGTCGCTCAGCCAGCACGGGGTGATGTCCGGGGTGCCGACCGGATTCATCGAGCTCGACGAGCTCACCAACGGCCTGCACGCCGGGCAGATGATCATCGTCGCCGCCCGGCCCGGCATGGGCAAGTCGACGCTGGGGCTGGACTTCGCGCGGGCGGCGTCCATCAAGAACAAGCTGACCAGCTGCTTCTTCTCCCTGGAGATGGGCAAGTCCGAGATCGTGCAGCGGCTGATCTCGGCCGAGGCCGGGGTGCCGCTGAACCACATCCGCAAGGGCCAGATGGGCGACGACGACTGGCAGCGGATCGCCCGCAAGACCGGCGAGGTGTCCAGCGCGCCGCTGTTCATCGACGACTCGCCGAACCTGACCATGATGGAGATCCGGGCGAAGGCGCGCCGGCTCAAGCAGCGGCACGACCTGAAGCTGGTGATCGTCGACTACATGCAGCTGATGACCTCGGGCAAGAAGGTCGAGTCGCGTCAGCTGGAGGTCTCGGAGTTCAGCCGCCAGATGAAGCTGCTGGCCAAGGAGCTCGAGGTGCCGGTGGTGGCGCTCTCCCAGCTCAACCGTGGCCCCGAGCAGCGCACCGATAAGAAGCCGATGCTCTCCGACCTGCGCGAATCCGGCTCGCTGGAGCAGGACGCCGACATGGTCATCCTGCTGCACCGCGCGGACGCCTACGACAAGGACTCCGAGCGCGTCGGCGAGGCCGACTTCATCGTCGCCAAGCACCGGAACGGGCCGACCGCGACGATCCAGACGGTCTTCCAGGGGCACTACAGCCGGTTCGTCGACATGCAGCACTGAGCGTCACTCGTGTCCAAGATCACGCCCCGTTGACCCCCGATGACGCCGACCGATCTGGATGTCACCGCACCGACCCGTCCACGGGCACAGCCTCCATTGAGGGGACTCGAGCTCGTCGCCACTCAGGCGCTTCCCAGCCAAGTATCGATGTGTTAGGTTTTCGATCAATACTTAACACGTCTCCGCGACGTGTCCGGAAAGGTGACATATGCCCTGGGCTGCCAGCGTCCCTCACAACGACCTGCCCGCGCTCCCACCCCACGGCATCGACCTCGAGCCCAAACCCGTCCTCAAGGCCGCCATCGAGGCTCGGGTTGCAGTGGCGTCCCTGGCGCAGGCCGGCCAGTTGCTGCCCAACCCGGGCGTCTTGATCCACGCGGTCCCGCTGCTGGAAGCCCAGGCCAGTTCTGAGATCGAGAACATCGTCACCACTGCTGACGAACTGTTCAAGCACGCCGAATCCGGCGGCGGCGACCAGGCCACCAAGGAGGCGCTGCGCTATCGAAACGCCCTGTTCGCAGGGCTGCGTGCGATCCGCGAGCGGCCGCTTACGGCCGCCACCGCCGCACGGATCTGCTCTGCCCTGCACGGTCACGAGATGGACGTGCGCGCCGTCCCAGGTACCCGGATCGCCAACCCCGCCACTCAGCAGGTGATCTACAGCCCGCCCGAGGGTCGCGATCTGATCCGCGACAAGCTCTCGGAGTGGGAGAAGTTCATCCACTCCAACGAAGACCTCGACCCGCTGGTGCGGATGGCTCTGGCGCACTACCAGTTCGAGGCGATCCATCCGTTCCATGACGGCAACGGCCGCACCGGACGCGTGCTCAACATCCTGATGTTGATCGAAGCCGGGTTGTTGAGCGAGCCGATCCTCTACCTGTCGCGAGCCATCATCCAGACCAAGAACGACTACTACCGGCTACTGCTGGCGGTCACGGCCGAGGGCGCGTGGACCGACTGGGTCGTCTACATGCTGGAGGCGGTCCGCTCATCGGCCGAATCGACCCAACGCAAGATCGGAGCCATCCGGACCTGTCAGGACGAGATCGCCGAGCGTGCCCGGGCAGCCTCGCCGGGTGGACGGGACGCCCGCTTCCTCAACGTGCTCTTCGAGCAGCCGTACTGCCGGATCAACACGGTGGCGGAGCGCTGCGAGGTGTCTCGTCAGACGGCCTCGGGCTGGCTGCACGCCCTCGTCTCCAGCGGCCTACTCACCGACCTCAAGGTCGGCCGCGAGGTCCTGTTCGTGAACCATAAGTTTCTCGACGTACTCACGCGACCGGAGTAGCCAGCCCCATGACCATCACCAAAGAACTCGCCTTCGAGTCGAACATCGAAGCCCACCTGCTCGACCAAGGTTGGAGCGCGCTGGCGCCGATCGGCTACGACCGGAAGACCGGCGTCTTCGGTGAGGAGGTCATCGCGTTCGTCCAGGCCTCGCAGCCGAAGGCGTGGAAGCAGCTCGTGATCCGGCACGGTGGCGAGGCGACGGCCAGGGACAAGTTCCTCAAGGTCGTTGTCGACGCACTCGACCATCGAGGGACGATCAGCGTCCTCCGATCGCCGGTGAAGGACTCCGGAGTGAGCGTGCGGCTGTGCTACTTCAAGCCGGCCAGCGGCCTCAATGTCGGGCAGGCAGAGCGATACGCGGCGAACCGACTCGGCGTCGTCCGTCAGTTGCACCATTCGGAGTCGAATCCGGCTGACTCGCTCGACCTGACCTTGGTGGTCAACGGCATTCCGGTCGCGACCGCGGAGTTGAAGAACCCTCTCACCCACCAGAACGTCGAGAACGCGATGGCGCAGTACCGCACGGATCGGAACCCGAACGATTTGATCTTCCGCGCGCGCACCCTCGTGCACTTCGCTGTCGATCCGCACCGGGTGGCGATGACGACGCGGTTGGCGCGGCAGGACACGGTGTTCCTCCCGTTCGACCAGGGCAGCGGCGGCGCCGGGCACATGGGCACGGCCGGCAACCCTGCGGTGAAGCCGGGATACCAGACGTCCTATCTGTGGGAGCAGGTGTGGCAGCGCGACGCGTGGCTGGATCTGTTCGGATCGTTCATCCATGTCGAAGGTGACCGGGTGCTCTTCCCGAGGTTCCACCAGTGGCATGCGGTGCGTTCGATCCTGCAGGCGACCTATCGTGACGGTGCGGGAGTGGACCGGCTGGTGCAGCACTCGGCGGGGTCCGGCAAGTCGAACACGATCGCGTGGAGCGCCCACGCGTTGTCGCGGCTGCATGGGCCGGACGATGCCCCGATCTTCGACAAGGTGGTAGTCATCACCGACCGGAAGGTGCTCGACCGCCAACTTCAGGACACGGTGGCCGGGCTGGAGCACACACCGGGCACGATCGTCCGGATCGACGAGAACTCCGCCCAGCTCAAGGAGGCCTTGGAGGGTCACGCTGCCCGGGTCATCATCACGACATTGCAGAAGTTCCCCGTGGTCGCCGAACTGGCCTCGAAGGCCGCAGCCGAGGGTGACTCGAAGGAGGTCGTCGGTCGACGCTTCGCCATCATCGTGGACGAAGCACACTCCTCGTCCAGTGGTGACTCGGTCGCCAAGCTCAAGAAGGTCCTGGGTTCCGGCGCCGGCTCTGACGCCGCCCTCGCGGCGGCGGAGGAAGCGGAGCAGGCGGCGTCCGAGGAGTCGGAGGAGACGTCCGATGCGGCGTTGCTGGCCAGCGCCAAGCATCGAGGCAAACAGAAGAACCTGTCCTTCTTCGCGTTCACTGCGACGCCGAAGCCCAAGACTCTCGACACGTTCGGGCAGGTTGGCCCGGACGGCCACAAGCGGCCGTTCCACACCTACTCGATGCGGCAGGCTATCGCGGAGGGGTTCATCCTCGACGTGCTGGCCAACTACACGACCTACGGTGTCTACTACAAGCTCGCCAACGCCCACCCGCGCAATGATCCGGAGATCGACAAGGGCAAAGGTCGCGCGGCGCTCGCCCGGTTCGCCTCTCTGCACCCCTATCAACTCGAGGCGAAGGCCGAGGTGATCATCGAGCACTTCCGGCAAAAGACGGCCGGCAAGATCGACGGGCACGCCAAGGCGATGGTTGTCACGCGGTCTCGGCTGCACGCCGTGCGAACGCAGGCCGCCCTCGAGGCGTACATCGCGAAGCACGGGTACGACAAAGGCGAGCGGCCGCTCCGAACGTTGGTGGCGTTCTCCGGCTCTCTGGTCGACCCGGACGCGCCCGAGGCGCCCCCGATGACCGAGGCGGGGATCAACGGGTTCTCCGAGGGCCAACTGCCGAAGAAGTTCCGCGGGCCTGAGTACCAGGTGCTGGTCGTCGCGGAAAAGTACCAGACCGGGTTCGACGAGCCACTGCTGCACACCATGTACGTCGACAAGAAGTTGGCCGGCGTCGCGGCCGTGCAGACCCTATCGCGGCTGAACCGCACCCATCCCGGCAAAGAAGACACGTTCGTCCTCGACTTCGCCAACTCGGCCGACGAGATCAAGGCACCGTTCGAGCCGTTCTTCGAGGAGTCGTTCTCAACACCGACCGAACCCAACGTGCTGGCGACCATGGAGCACGACCTCATGACGGCCGGGGTCCTGTCGATGCCCGAGATGGAGGCGACGGTCGCGGCGTTGCTGTCCGAGGACCCCGCGCAACAGTCTGTGCTCTATGCCAACCTCGAGCCGGCCGTGGGGAGGTTCGCGGCGCTGGAGGACGAGAAGGCGGACGGGTTCAGGCGCACTCTTGAGCACTTCTGCCGGGCGTATGCCTTTGTCGCTCAAGTCATGCCATGGGCCGACGCTGACTGGGAGCGGCTGTTCCTCTACGGCCGGCTGCTGTTGTTGGAGCTGCCCCCGAATGAGAACAGCCCGATGCCGCAAATCTCGAAATCGGTGCAACTCACCCATCTGCGGATAGCCGTCATATCAGACGGAGCCATCCAGTTGACCGGCTCTGAAGAGCCGGGTGCGGCACTCCCCGGTGAGGGAAAGGGCCCAGCGACCGAACCCATGCTGGACAAACTGTCGGCGCTGATCTTGGCGATGAACGATAAGTACGGTGCCGACCTCGGTGAGGCGGACAAGGTCTGGGTCGACCAGCAGTGGGTCGTCGTCAAAGAGGACGAGGAGATGCGGGAGGTCGCCCTCAACAACGACCGGAGCCAGTTCGAGATGGTCTTGGAGCAGAAGGTCAAGGACCTTCTGATCGACCGTCACGACAAGAACGGCGTCCTGTTCGATCTGTTCTTTGCCAATCCCGACTTTCAGGTCTCCCTCGTGCGCTACCTCGCCGGCACCTACGACGAGTTCCGGCGCGAGTCAGCACTCTAGGGACTTGGCAGAAGAGCAGAGAAGGTGGGCGGATTGACGAAAGACCGGACGGCTCGCGTTCTCAGACTGGTCAACCTTCCCGACGACGTCTGGGCCGAACTCGTTCGTTGGTCGAGGGGTGATAGCTGGGGAAGCACGTTTCGTCGTGTCGTAGGTAGAACACGCTTCACGAGTACGCGCCGCGTCGCCTTGGTGGTTGTCCGTGAGTCCGTCGTTGGTGGTGTCGTCGTCCGGCGATGGGGTCGACCGGGACGAGGGCAGGACGGGCTGGAGTTCGTGAAGGCAGAGGCCTTCCAATCAGGCATGCCGCTCAGTCAGCTCAGGGATGGACTGCCTTCATCGCGGAGGCGATTCCTTTCCCGAACTGACGGCGAAGCGGTCCCTTCCGCCACCAGCAGAGAACTTGAGTCCGGCCTCGAGCGATTGGCACCCGGCTCGCGCTCCGTCCTGGATCGACTCTTCTTGAGCGTGACACCGATAGACCGCGGCACGGGCACCGGGGCGCTCGTACGCGAGCAGCGTGACGCAGTGGCTTTGGCCCTTGAAATCGCGGGTTTCGACAGCCGCCAGGAACTGGGAGCTGTGGCGACGCTCGATCAGGACGTGCCCTTTCTCACGGGTTACGCACGCACCAGAACCAGTGAGGCGTCCATCCTTCGACACGACGCAAGGGTCTTCGACGGGTGGTTCCCCACAGAGGCGCGACACCTGGATGTTGTCAGCTTCCAGGATCCGGCGAGCCGCGCTCGCCGGATGACCGTCTTCTACGCGGACAAAGAGAAGCTGGAGTTGCAGACCGGGACGGATCTCATCTACTACCGACACCAGCATCCCGGCTTCATCCTGGTCCAGTACAAGCGGATGCGAATGCCTACCTCTGGCAGTGGCACGCCCGTGTACTACCCGGACGATCAGTTGCGCACGGAACTCGAGCGGATGAAGAGTCTTCCGACATCTGCTCCCCCGAGCAGCCCGGATGAGTGGCGCCTCACCGAGGACGCGTTCTTCGTCAAGCTGGTCGCGGAAGACATGGCGCGTCCGATAGCCAACAGACTCGTCCGCGGAAGGTACCTACCGAGCGGCCTGGTCCAGTTGCTACTGGAGGCCGCCGAACGAAGAGATCGGCCCCGCGGCTGGTCCGCCGACAATCTGACCACGTATCTTTCCAACGAAGAGTTCCTCCAGCTCGCCAAGCAGGGGTATCTGGGTACACGCGGGGCCACCACCGAACACATCGAGGGTTTGATCAAGGGCGCCTTCGAAGCCGACAGAGGAGTGATCGTCGCCGTCAACGAGACAGAGCCGCAGAGCGTGCCGCGGCCGCGGCACGGATGACAGGCGTTTGTAGCGGAGCCCCGCGCCATTGGGGTCTGCGTCGGGTAGATCAGCCAGAAGGGATGAGTACCGCTAGGCATGCCCGGGCCGATCCGTGCGGCTCCGGGCGCTCGATCGGTGACGTCGCCGTAGCACTCCTGACTCGGTCAACGCCGCCGAGTGGCACCTTGGCGTGCCACTGCCGCCCTGCATTGCGCCAGCCGCTCGCGATCCCGGCATCGTCCATCGGACCGAGTCCCGGGACGGCGGCGGCTGAGCGGCGCGGACGGTCTGCGCGCCCGACGTGCCCTCGGCGCGGCGGCATACGATGCCGTGATGTCGCACATGAGCCTCGACGCCGTCCGCGCCGTCTATGCGGCCAGGTCGGGCGACTACATCGCCCTGCTCGGCCGCATCTAGGACAGCGTCGGCGTCCACGACGGATCAGCCCTTGTCGTGCTGAAATCCGCCCGGCGTCGCCCAGGGATCCCGCGGGCCGAACGCCCCGAGTGGGTGCGGAGATCCCGGCATTCGCCGGTATGACGCCGTGGGCTCGACGGGTGGGCTGGTTGGGACTGTCATCAGAGCTCGCGTTCGTAGCGGCGCAGGATTGGGTGGGGCGCGAAGGTGGTCCGGACGCGTTCGTCCGTGGTCCGCCAGCCGCGCCGGGCGTAGAACCGGGTCGCACGATGGTTGTCCTCGAAGGCCCACAGCCAGGCCGTCCGGTGGCCCCGGCCGCGCAGATGGTCGAGCACCTCGTCGTGGGCCGCACCGGCGAGGCCACTGCCCCAGGTGTGGATCGCGGTGCCGAAGTGCAGGAACTCGCTCACCCTGGTGGCCGCGAAGCCCGCCAGTTCGTCATCGAGGACGATTGCGAAGGCGTCGACCGACGGGTCGTCCAGTTCACCCTCCCACCGGGCGCGGATCGCATCGATAGGGAAAGGGTGGTCCCGCTGCGGGAAGATGTGCCCCAGGCCCGCGACCGCACCCTCGCGCTGCACCTCCAGCAGGCGGTCGAGGTCGCTCGGGACGAGCGGTCGTAGCACGGGCATGGCGAGTCATCGTACGGGCTGGATCAGCACCCAGCCAGCACGGCGCCAAGGCACCCGCGAGGGTGTGCGTCGAGGAACGGGGCGGTAGGTAGCTTCGAAGAGTGACCGACACCGCATCCCAGGGCACGAGCGAATTCGAGCAGATCGGCACGCTGATCTCGAAGGCCCGCTTCGCGTTCGTCATCACGACCGCCGCGGACGGCTGGTCAGTCGTCCGCTCGCCGTTCAGGAACGCGAGTTCGACGGCGACCTGTACTTCTTCACCGAGGATCCCTCGCCCAAGACCGAACAGATCGCCGCAGACTCCCACGTCAACGTCAGCCTCCAGTCCGGCGACAACTACCTCTCGATCGCCGGCACCGCCTCGGTGACCCGGGACGCCGCTCTGATCGACGAGTTGTGGAACCTGTATGCCGAGGCCTGGTTCGAGCAGGGCCGCGACGACCCCGCCGTGGCACTGCTGAAAGTGCATGCCGACTCCGCCGAGTACTGGACGGTCGACAGCCCCAAGCCGATCGCGCTGATCAAGACCGTGAAGGCGATGCTCACCGGCGAGCGGCCCGATGTGGCGACCAACACCACCGTCGACCTCTGACGCGGACCGGGTCGAATCACCGCCGACGCAGGCCCGCGATCATCTGATCCAGTTGCTGCACCATCGGCGTCAACCCAGACTGCGCGGCCGTCTGCCGGGCCCAGGTCAGGGCGTCCAGGGCTTCGGGGACGCGTCCGAGCAGGCCGAGGATCTCGCCGCGGTTGGCGGTGGCGATCAGGACGCCCTGGGCGTTGCCGGTCTGCTGGGCGAGGTGGAGTTGATCGTCCAGGCTGGCCAGAGCGCCGGCGAGGTCGCCGGTGTAGCGCTGGACGATGGCATGGTTGCCGAGCGCTTGCGCCAGTCCCACCCACTCCCCAAAGGCGCGGCAGATCGACTCCTGCTCGGTGAGCAGCGTGGTGGCCTGGTTGAGCAGCCCGACATCGACTCCGGCCGGGTTGGCCTGGGCGCGGTTGATCAGCAGCAGTGCGTGCTCACCCAGAGCTCGCTGCAACCCCGCGTTGTCGCCGGACGCCCGCGCGGCACCAGCCAGCACCACCCACAGCCGCTCGGCGCGGGCAACGTCTCGGAGCGCATAGGCGAGTTGGACGCCCTGCTCGCCCCACTGCCCGGCGGCCGCCACGTTGCCGGCCCGGGCCG
>CALMIQ010000406.1 GCA_937863965.1 uncultured Micropruina sp. | reverse complement strand
AACCGTTCAGCGAACCGTCCCCTGAACCGGAAAGGAACCGTCCCCGTGAACCGGAAAGGAACCGTCCCTTGAACCGGAAAGGAACCGTCCCCGTGGGGCGCCCACGGACGGCGGCGGCGGGCGGTTCGCGGTTGGCCGGGCGGATCTGGCACAATATGGGGCGCGTCGTCCGCGTCGGTGCCCTCTCACCTCCGGTTCGGACGGTCCACCCGAGACCCGCGCCCATTCCCCACGATGGGGGTCGGCCTCACCCGTTCAGCCTGGCAGTCGTTGCCCAGGCTTTCCCACAGGAGAAACCACACACGTGGCTGTCAAGATTCGTTTGAAGCGGCTCGGCAAGATCCGCTCGCCGCACTACCGCATCGTCGTCATGGACGCGCGCGCCAAGCGCGACGGCCGGGCGATCGAAGAGATCGGGCTCTACCAGCCCAAGAACGACCCCTCGGTCATCCAGGTGAACTCTGAGCGGGCGCAGTACTGGCTCGGCGTCGGCGCCCAGCCGACCGAGGCCGTCGTCACCATCTTCAAGCGCAGTGGTGACTGGCAGAAGTTCACCGGCGAGAAGTCGGATTCGGGCATCGAGCCGCAGCCGGAGAAGGCCGACAAGGTCGCCCGCTTCAACGCGGCCCTGGCCGAGGCGGACGACGCCCCGGCCACCGGCGCGATCAGCAAGGGCAAGAAGAAGGCCGAGGCCGACACGGCC
The DNA here is from genome assembly GCA_937863965.1 of uncultured Micropruina sp. Taxonomy (GTDB): domain Bacteria; phylum Actinomycetota; class Actinomycetes; order Propionibacteriales; family Propionibacteriaceae; genus Micropruina. The sequence continues at coordinate 2,034 of CALMIQ010000406.1, read as the reverse complement.
GAGGCCGACGAGGCCTGATCGTGCTCGCCGACGCCTTGGAGCATCTGGTGCGGGGTCTGGTCGCCAACCCGGACGACGTCCGGGTCTCGGACTCGGACCGGCGCCGTCCCCGCACCCTGGAGGTGCGCGTCCATCCCGAGGACATCGGCAAGGTGATCGGACGCCAGGGCCGGACGGCCAGCGCGCTGCGCACCGTCGTCGGTGCCCTGGCCGGCCGGGAGACCGTCCGGGTCGACTTCGTCGATGTCGACCGGCGCCAGCGCCGCCGTCGCTGACCCATCCATCGACCGGACGCCCCTGAGCCTGCTCGGGGGCGTCCGCCCTTTCCGGGTAACGATCGCTCAGGAGGACGATGACCAACGAGGCGGACGTGGTGGTCGGCACCGTCGGACGCGCGCACGGCCTGCGCGGCGAGGTGACCGTCCGGGTGCACAGCGACTTCGCTCAGGAACGGTTCGCCCCCGGCTCGGTCGTGCACGCCGGCGGGGTCGGGGGTGCCCGGCTCGAGGTGGCATCCAGCCGTTGGCAGGGCGACGTGCTGGTGGTCGCGTTCCGCGGCTACGCCGACCGCTCCCGCGCCGAGACGCTGCGCGGGACCCGGTTGTGGGCCCGGGTCGAGGCGGGCCAGGACGCCGAGGGCGACTTCCACGACGCCGCCCTGGCCGGCCTTCAGGTGCGCGTCGGCGATGCCGTCGTCGGCCGGATAGCCTCGATCGTGCACAATCCCGCCCAGGACCTGCTGGTGGTCGACACGCCGGCGGGCGAGCAGCTGGTGCCGTTCGTGACCGCGCTGGTGCCGGTGGTCGACCTCGCCGGTGGGTATGTCGAAGTGGTCGATCTGCCCGGGCTGTTCGAGCCCGGACCGAACCAGGAGGCCTGATGAAGCTCGACATCGTGACCATCTTTCCGGAGTACTTCGCGCCGCTGCAGCTGTCCCTGGTGGGCAAGGCCATCCAGTCCGGCCTGGTGGACGTCGCCGTGCACGACCTGCGGCGCTGGACCCACGACCGGCACCGCACCGTCGACGACACCCCCTACGGCGGCGGCGCGGGCATGGTGATGAAGCCCGAGCCGTGGGGCGAGGCGCTCGACGACCTGCTGGAGACGTCCGGTGAACCGGCGGACGAGCCGGTGCTGATCGTGCCGACGCCGTCGGGGACGCCGTTCACCCAGGAGATCGCCCACGAGTGGGCGGTGGAGCGCCGGCTGATCTTCGCATGCGGCCGCTACGAGGGCATCGACGCCCGCGTCGTCGAGCACGCCGCGACCCGGATGCGAACCGCCGAGGTGAGCCTCGGCGACTACGTGCTGAACGGGGGAGAGGTCGCCGTGCTGGCGATCATCGAGGCCGTGGTGCGGCTGCTGCCCGGCGTCGTCGGCAACCCGGCCTCGCTGATCGAGGAGTCGCACGCCCCCGGTCACGACCGGTTGCTGGAGTACCCGACCTACACCAAGCCCGAGACCTGGCGCGGCCTGAGCGTGCCCGAGGTGCTGCTGTCGGGCCATCACGGCCAGGTCGCAGCGTGGCGCCGTGCCCAGGCGGTGGAGCTCACCCGGCAACGGCGTCCGGATCTGCTCCCCTCGGATTGATCGCTGCCGGCGTCAGCCGAACTCAGCGATCGAGTTCGAGGTGCATCAGGACGCGCGGGAAGCCGTTCAGCACCGAGGTGGTCTCGGACGCCTTGTGGAAGCCGGCCCGCTCGAACAGGGCCCGGGTGCCCACATAGGCCATGGTGAGATCGACCTTCCGTCCGGCGTTGTCCACCGGATAGCCCTCGATCGCCGGCGCGCCCTGGTCCCGGGCGAAGGCCACGGCGCCCGCCAGCAGCGCATGCGAGATGCCCCGGCCGCGGTGCCCGGGCCGAACCCGGATGCACCACACGCTCCACACGTCCCGGTCGTCGACGTGCGGGATCCGCCGGTTGGCGGCGAAGGAGGTGTCGGCACGCCGGTGCACGGCCGCCCAGCCGACGACCGCCTCGCCGTCATAGGCCAACACGCCGGGCGGGCCCTCGTCCATCAACTCCCGCACCC
>CALMIQ010000405.1 GCA_937863965.1 uncultured Micropruina sp. | reverse complement strand
GCCTTCTACTTCCTGCTGATCCGGCCGCAGCAGAAGCGGGCCAAGGCGCAGCAGGAGATGACGAACTCGCTGGAGCCCGGCGCGCGGGTCATGCTTTCGTCGGGCGTCTTCGGCACCATCCGGCACCTGGGCGAGCGCCAGGCGATCATCGAGATCGCCCCCGGCATCGAGATGACCGTGGTGAAGCAGGCGGTGGTCAAGACCCTCAAGCCCGAGGACGACGAGTTCGAGTACTCCGATGACGACGAGCAGCCGGTCGCCGACGAGCCGACGGGTTCCCCCTTCGACAACATCCAGCCCTCAGACTTCGCCGATCCGAAGCCGTCCGAAACCCGCGCCTCCGACGACGACCCCACCGATCAGCCGTACTCCCAGAAGTGACCCGCGGGGGCAGAACGAGCCGTGGCAACGACAAGTAAGCACCTCAGCCATCCGCTGCGCACGCTGATCGTCTTCCTCGCGTTCTGCGTCGGCCTGGTGGGCCTGATGGCGCTCGGCGGCATCTGGACGCCGAAGCTGGGCCTCGACCTGCGCGGCGGAACCACGATCACCCTGACCGCCAGCAACACCACCGGCGAGGGATCGGTCGACCCGGCCAGCCTGGAGCTGGCCCGGACGATCATCCAGCAGCGGGTGGACGCCATCGGCGTCGGCGAGACCGAGGTGACCACGTCCGGTGACCGGCAGATCATCGTCAGCGTCCCGAACGTGCAGCAGGACGAACTGGTGCGGATGGTGGGGCAGACCGCGCAGCTGTACTTCCGGCTGGTCTACACCCAGGAGCAGGTCGCGGCCGCCCCGGGCACGGAGGAGCCGAGCGCCGAACCCACGCAGGGTGCCGAGCCGTCGGCGTCGCCGAGCGTGAACCGGCGTCCGTTGCCCAGCCTGCCCACCCCGGTGCCCAGCCCCCGTCCGACCGCTCCGGGAGCCACCCCGCTGACCACCCAGCAGGTGCTGGAATGGCAGCCCTCCGAGCGCGATCAGAGCGACTTCGGCAACTTCCAGTGCGGCGACCCGTTCCCGGACGTCTCCGACCAGCCGCTGATCACCTGTGACCAGGCCGGCACCATCAAGTACCTGCTGTCGCCGACCCTGATCTCGGGCAGCGATCTGCTGCAGGCGTCCGCCGGGATTCCGCAGAACGAGGTCAGCTGGGTTGTCAGCCTGGAGTTCAACAGCACCGCCGCGGCGACCTTCGAGCAGGTCACCAAGGAGATCTCCACCCGGACCAGCCCGCAGAACCAGTTCGCGATCGTCCTCGACGGCGACGTGATCACCGCCCCCTACGTGAGCAACCCCATTCCGGGCGGTCGGGCGCAGATCTCCGGTTCGTTCACCCAGCAGTCCGCGACCGAGCTGGCCAACGTGCTCAAGTACGGCGCGCTGCCGCTGGCCTTCGACGTGTCCAGCGTCGACACCGTGTCGGCCAAGCTGGGCGGCGAACAGCTCGAGGCCGGCATCATCGCCGGCATCATCGGGCTGGTGCTGGTGATCGCCTACAGCGTGATCTACTACCGTGCCCTGGCGCTCGTCGTGGTCAGCAGCCTGGTGGTCGCCTTCGGCATCACCTACGCCTTCATCGTGCTGCTCGGCCAGGCGATGGGCTTCGCCCTCAACCTGCCCGGTGTGGCCGGCCTGATCGTGGCAATCGGCGTCACCGCGGACTCGTTCGTCATCTACTTCGAACGGATCCGGGACGAGGTGCGCGACGGCCGGTCACTGCGCACCGCGATCGAGGTGGGCTGGGTGCGTTCCCGGCAGACCATCCTGGTCGCGGACGGCGTGTCGCTGCTCTCGGCCATCGTGCTGTTCATCCTCGCCATCGGTGCCGTCAAGGGCTTCGCCTTCACCCTGGGCCTGACCACGCTGATCGATCTCGCCGTGGTGTTCTGGTTCACCAAGCCGCTGGTGTCCCTGCTGGGCCGGACCAAGTACTTCGGTGAGGGCCGGAAGTTCTCCGGCTTCGAACCCGAACACCTGGGTGCCAAGCACCAGCCGCCGCTGCACCGGCGGCGTCCGGCCCGAGTCACCGCGTCCGCGAGCCAGGAGGCGTGATGAGCACGACCACGAATCCCCCCGAGACCCCGGTCGACAAGGGCAAGGGCACGGGTAAGGACGTCAAGAAGGCCAGCTTCGCGCACCGGCTGTACACCGGCGAGATCGGCTACGACTTCGTCGGTAAGCGCAAGCGCTGGTACATCGTCTCGGCGGCGCTGATGGCGATCTCGGTGCTGGCGATCGCCGTGCTGAACCTGAACCTCGGCATCGAGTTCAAGGGCGGCGCCGACTTCAGCGCCCCCGTCGCGGTCAATGCCGAGACCACCGATCAGGTGCGGACGGCGGTCGAGCGGCTCGGCCTGCCCGACAACGACGACCTCAGCGTCACCACGATCGGCGACGGCCAGGTCCGCGTCCAGACCCGCTCGCTGAGCGTGGACGAGGTCACCCAGGTCAAGGCGGCGATCGCCCAGGCGGTCGGCGGAATCAGCGTGGACGAGGTCGCCTACAGCCTGATCGGGGCTTCCTGGGGATCGATGATCACCCAGCAGGCCCTGATCGCGCTCGGCGTCTTCCTGGTGCTGGTCTCGCTGCTGATCTGGGGATACTTCCGCAACTACAAGATGGCCATCGCGGCGATGGTTGCGCTGCTGCACGACCTGGTGCTGACCGTCGGCATCTACGCGCTGGTCGGCTTCTCGGTGACCCCGGCCACCCTGATCGGCGTGCTGACCATTCTCGGCTACTCGCTCTACGACACCGTGGTGGTCTTCGACAAGGTGCGCGAGAACGTCGCCGACCTGAAGGACGGCAAGGTCACCTACTCCGAGGCGGCCAACTCGGCGATCAACCAGGTGCTGATCCGGTCGATCAACACCACGATCCTGGGCGTCCTGCCGGTGGCCGCGCTGACCTTCACCGGCGTGTTCGTGCTGGGCACCGGGCCGTTGAAGGACCTCGGCCTGGCCCTGCTGGTGGGCATGATCGCGGGTGCCTACTCGTCGATCTTCATCGCGGCGCCGCTGCTCGCCCAGCTGAAGGAGGCCGAGCCCGAGATGCGCGAGCATCGCGAGCGGCTGGCCCGCCGGGCACAGCGGCACACCGCCAAGGAGACGGCCGCGGCCACCACGAGCAAGGCCGTCGTGCTGCATGACGGGGACGGCCCGCTGGCCGAGGTCGAGCAGGTCGAACCGGACAGGCTGGGCCTGGTGAGCGCCAACGAGCTCGCCCGCCAGCAGCGACAGCAACCCCAACGCAGTACCCGGGCGAAACGGAGGAAGTGACTGTGGCCGGTGACAACACGCAGCTGATCCTGGACCTGATCGAGGACATCCCCGACTTCCCCAAGCCGGGGGTCACCTTCAAGGACATCACTCCGCTGCTGGCGTCGCCGGACGGTCTCCGGGCCGCCATCACCGAACTGGTCGCACTGGCGCCGGAACGGATCGACGTCGTGGTCGGGATGGAGGCCCGCGGGTTCATCCTCGCCGCACCCGTCGCGCTCGAACTGGGCGCCGGGTTCGTCCCCGTCCGCAAGCCCGGCAAGCTGCCCGGCGACCTGTACTCGGAGCAGTTCGCGCTGGAGTACGGCCACGAGACCCTGACCATCAAGACCGACGCCGTCCTGCCCGGCGCGCGGGTCCTGGTGGTGGACGACGTGCTGGCCACCGGCGGCACAGTGGGCGCCACCGCCGCCCTGGTCAACCGCCTCGGCGCCGA
>CALMIQ010000404.1 GCA_937863965.1 uncultured Micropruina sp. | reverse complement strand
CAGTGACCTCCGCCTTATCAGGGCGGCGCTCTAACCGTCTGAGCTATAGGCCCGCGTGGGCGGGAACACCGAGAGTCAACACTACCGACTCCGGTGCCGCCCGCTCAAATCGGCGATCGACCGCCCGGACCGCTTCACGTGGAACGGTCCGGGCGGGCCTCGATCACGGACGTTGCCCGCTCACCTTCCAGCCGGTTTCGGTCTTCTGGCCGTAGACGGAGTACAGGCCCCCGACGCCCCGGTAGCTGGCGCCCTTCGTGGACTTCATGGTGCACCGGTAGCTGACGCTGATCGAGCCACGGACGGTCAGGTCGGAGGCGTTCAGGGTTGGCTTCATCCGGTCGATGGAGTTGACCCCGGACGGGGTGCAGGCGATGGTGCTGGCCTTGATCGTCACGCCGGAGGGCTGCCGGAAGTTGATGCCGCAGTCGGGCTTCTTCAGCGCACCCGGCTTCTTGCAGGAGTCGACCAGCTTCTTGGTGGCCGCCCGGAAGTCCTGCAGCGCGGCGTCCGACAGCTGCACCTTGATGTCGTACACGTCACTGGACGAACCCAGCGACTCCACCACGACCTTGGTCTTGCTGAAACCGAAGGTGTCACTGGTGCTGCCCAGGGTGTAGCCACCGGGGAACACCTCGATCGAATCCACGTCGCCGACCTGGATGCCGTTCACGGTGAGGCCCGTGTCGGCGGGGCTGAGGCCCTTGACGTACAGCCGAGCGGCGATGGTGGTCAGGTACCACCGGCCGTCCCGCGCCGACACGTAGAACTTCTGCCGCTGGGTGCGGTCGTTGATCGTGTACTCGGCCTCGATCTCGGCGCTGTAGTTGGACGACTTCAGTTCCGTCAGCTTCAGGTTGGTGATCGGGTTCGCCTGCACGGCGGCCGCCATCACCTCACGGGTCAGGAACGTCCGGTCGGGCAGGTCGCCGCGCACCAGGCCGAAGATCGCGTCCGGATCGCCGGCCGCCAGCGCGTCGAAGTACTTCTGGACGGTCTCGCTGGCCGAGCCGGCGCCCACACCAGTGCCCGTGCTCGCGCTCGCGCTCGGCGAGGCGGTGGCCGGCGTCCCGGTGGTGCCGGTGTTGCGGTTGCCGAGCTGCATCAGGCCGACGACCAGCGCGATCACCACGATCGCCGCGCCGCCGATGATCAGCGGCATCTTGTTGCCCGCCTTGCCCGGCGCCGGGGGCGGGGGCGGGGCCGTCCACCCTGTGGGCGCACCCGGCGCACCCGGCCCACCCGGGGCGCCGGGGGCACCCGAGGCGAACTGCGCGCCCGGGGCCTGGTACCCCGGCTGACTCGCGGGCGGCTGGCCGAAGCCCGGCGCGGACGAAGGGTCGTAGCCGCCCTGGGGCGACTGACCGTAGCCACCCTGGGGCGACTGGGCCCCGTAGCCGGGCTGACCATAGCCGGGCTGACCATGGCTGGGCTGGCCGTAGCCCGGCTGACCGGGAGCGGCGTAGCCACCCGGGGGCGGGCCGTACGGGCTGCCCGCCGACGGCGGTTGATTGGGTTGTCCGGGATCGTTGGGACGGTTCGAGTCGCTCATGCCAAGGCCTTCTGTGCAGGATCGGGAACCTGCACATCCTAGGCAGACGACGGGTCAGCGCACCCGCGCCGACCACGGGGAGAACTCCCCGCAGGAGGCGGATCAGTCCTCGGCGAGCGTCAGCTCCAGGCCACCGAGAATGTTGGCCGACAGGTTGTACAGGAACGCGGTCAGGGTGCCGATCGCGGTCAGCAGCACCACGTTGATCACCGCGATCAGGGCGGCCACGCCGAGCACCTTGTTGGTGTTGACGAAGTCCTCGATCCGGATCTGGGTCTGGTCGTTCGGGTTCGACAGCAGGTTGCCCAGGATGTCGTTGACCGCGTCGAACAGGCCGGACGCCCCGATCACCGACCACACCACGTAGGTGGCGAACCAGAACATGATCCCGAACGCGATCGAGAACAGGAACGACGTCTTCATCACCGACCACGGGTCGATCCGCGACAGCCGCAGCCGTGCCTTGCGGGTGCGCCGGGAGACCGAGCGCGGCCCCGAGCTCACCACGGACGGACGGGCCGGCTGCGCCGGGGCACCGGATGCCTGGCCGGCCACCGCCGGCTGCACCCGGGTCTGGTCGCCGGTGTCGACCTCCGGCGGCGGCGGCAGCGACGGGCCGGGGGTACCGGGCCGGTACAGGTCGTCCGTTCGCCCGGCGGTGCCGCCGGGACCCCAGACGTTCCCGGCCACGGACGTGCGGGCCTTGCCCTGCTGGTCGCTCATAGTCCTCCTCGACCCTCGTCAGTCGACGGGTCCTGCGGGTCGCCATCCTCCGGTCGAACAGCGTCCGCGCCAACGGTATCCGACCCCGGCACGGTATCCGACGCTTCCACCGGGGTCGATTCTTCCCCATCCGCGCCGTTTTCCGGGTATAGCGCGATCACCGAGACCGAATCGTCGCCCTGGACATGGACGAACTTGACCCCCATGGTGTCGCGCCCCTTGGGTGGGACCTCGCTCACCGACGACCGGATGATCTGCCCGGACGTCTTGATCGCCATGATCTCGTCGTTCTCCTGGACGACCAGGCCGCCGACCAGCGAGCCGCGGTCGTCGTTGAGCTTCATCGCCTTGATGCCGAGCCCGCCGCGGCCCTGCTGCCGGTATTCCGACACCGCCGTCCGCTTGGCGAAGCCGCCGTCGGTCACGGTGAACACGAACCGGTCGTCCTCGGGCATGTCGGCGCCGATCACGGCCATCGACAGCAGCGTGTCGCCGCCGCGGAACTTCATCCCGGTGACGCCCGAGGTGGCCCGGCCCATCGGACGCAGCTGCTCGTCGCTGGCGGCGAACCGGATCGCCTGACCCTTGCGCGAGATCAGCAGCACGTCGTCGGCCCAGGAACACAGCTCGGCGCCGATCAACTCGTCGTCGGCGTCGCGGAAGTTGACCGCGATCACGCCGGCCTGCCGCGGCGAGTCGTAGGCCATCAACGCCGTCTTCTTCACCAGGCCGCGCCTGGTGGCAAGCAGCAGGTACGGCGCATCGGTGTAGCTGCGCAGCGTCAGCACCTGGGCGATCCGCTCGTCGGGCAGGAATGACAGCAGCCCCGCCACATGGCCGCCCTTGGCGTCCCGGCCGGCCTCCGGCAGCTGCCACACCTTGGCCCGGTAGACCCGGCCCAGGTTGGTGAAGAACAGGATCCAGTGGTGGTTGGTGGTGGCGAACAGGTGCTCCACCTCGTCGTCGGCCCGCAGGCTTGCGCCCCGAACCCCCTTGCCACCCCGCTTCTGGGCGCGGTACTGGTCGGTGCGGGTGCGCTTGGCGTAGCCGCCGTGGGTGATGGTGACGACCATGTCCTCGTCGGGAATGAGGTCCTCGTTGGACAGGTCACCGTCGGCGGAGATGATCCGGGTGCGCCGGTCGGTGCCGTACTTCTCGACGATCTCGGCGAGTTCCTCGCTGATGATCCTGCGCTGCCGCTCGGGCTTGTCCAGGATGTCCTGCAGGTCGGCGATCTGCCGCTCCAGCTCGGCCAACCGGTCGATGATCTTCTGCCGTTCCAGCGCGGCCAGCCGGCGCAACTGCATCTCCAGGATGGCGTTGGCCTGCGCCTCGTCGATCTCCAGCAGCTCCATCAGGCCGGTGCGGGCGCTCTCGGCGTCCGAGCTGCGCCGGATCAGCGCGATCACCTCGTCCAGGGCGTCCAGCGCCTTGACCAGGCCGCGGTAGATGTGCGCCATCTTCTCGGCCTCGGCCAGCCGGAAGGCGGTGCGGCGCTGGATGACCTGGATCTGGTGCTTGATCCAGTGCGCGATGAACTGGTCGAGCCGCAGCGTCCGGGGCACCTCGTCGACCAGGGCCAGCATGTTGCAGCCGAAGGTGTCCTGCAGCTGGGTGTGCTTGTACAGGTTGTTCATCACCACCCGCGGCTGGGCGTCGCGCTTGAGCACGATCACCAGCCGCTGGCCGGTGCGGGCCGAGGAGTCGTCGCGGATGTCGGCGATGCCGGTCAGCTTGCCGGCGTTGACCAGTTCGGCGATCTTGGTGGCCAGGTTGTCCGGGTTGCACATGTAGGGCAGCTCGGTGATCACCAGCAGGGTGCGGCCGGCCTTGTCCTCTTCGATGTCGATGACCGCCCGCATGATCACCGACCCACGGCCGGTGCGGTAGGCGTCCTCGATGCCCTTGCGGCCGACGATCAGCGCGCCCAACGGGAAGTCGGGGCCCTTGATCCGTTCGATCGCCGCCTCGAGAAGTTCTTCCTTGGTGGCCTCGGGGTTCTCCAGCGACCACTGGACGGCGTCCGCCACCTCACGCAGGTTGTGGGTGGGGATGTTGGTGGCCATGCCGACCGCGATGCCGGTGGAGCCGTTGACCAGCAGGTTCGGGAACCGGGCCGGCAGCACCACCGGCTCGGTGTCGCGGTTGTCGTAGTTGGGCCGGAAGTCGACGGTGTCCTCGGTGATGTCGCGGACCATTTCCATGGCCAGCGGCGCCATCCGGCACTCGGTGTACCGCATCGCCGCCGCCGGGTCGTTGCCCGGTGAGCCGAAGTTGCCCTGGCCGGCCACCAGCGGTGCCCGCATCACCCACGGCTGGGCCAGCCGCACCAGGGTGTCGTAGATCGCCTGGTCGCCGTGCGGGTGGTACAGGCCCATCACCTCGCCGACCACCCGGGAACATTTGTTCCATCCCCGGTCGGGCCGGTAGCCGCCGTCGTACATCGCGTACAGCACCCGGCGGTGCACCGGCTTCAACCCGTCCCGGACGTCGGGCAGCGCGCGTCCGACGATCACGCTCATCGCGTAGTCGAGGTAGGAGCGCTGGATCTCGACGTTGAGGTCGATCTCGTCGGTGCGGGCCTTGGTCGGCACGGTGCCGGCCTCGTCCGCGGGCTCGCCGGGGACGCCGGCGGTGGGATCGTCGTCGATGGGACCGTCAGTCATCGGTCAGTCTCCAA
>CALMIQ010000403.1 GCA_937863965.1 uncultured Micropruina sp. | reverse complement strand
GCTGGGTCGTTCGGGTCGCCCGTCCTGAGCCCCCGGACGGCTTCGGTGAGCAGCGGCACGAAGGCGTCGTAGACGTCGGCGTGCACCAGCACCCGCTGGACGCTGATGCAGGACTGCCCGGCCTGATAGTTGCCGAACAGGGCGATCCGTTCGGCGGCGGCCTTCAGGTCGGGCCAGTCGGGCTCGACCATGACCGCGGCGTCCCCGCCGAGTTCGAGGATGATCTGCTTGTCGGGCGCGGCCCGGCGGATCCGGTCGCCGACGGCGTCGCTGCCGGTGAACGAGATCACCGGCAGCCGCGGGTCGGTGTTCACGGCGTCCATCTGGTCGTTCGGGATCGGCAGCACGCTCACTGAACCCGCCGGCAGTTCGGTCTCGGCGATCACGGACGCCAGCAGCAGCGCCGTCAGCGGGGTGGCGGACGCCGGCTTGATCAGCACCGGCGCGCCGACGGCGATCGCCGGTGCCACCTTGTGGGCGACCAGGTTGAGCGGGAAGTTGAACGGCGCGATGCCGAGCACCGGGCCGCGCGGGAAGCGGCGGACGATGCCCAGGCGTCCGGTCGCGTTCGGGTCGGTGTCCAGCCGCTGCAGCTCGCCCGACCAGCGCCTGGCCTCCTCGGCGGCCCAGCGGAAGGTGGAGACCGCGCGGTTGACCTCGCCCTTCGACCACATCAGCGGCTTGCCGTTCTCGGCGGTGATCAGGGACGCGAACTCGTCGGCGCGCTCGGCGATCCGGGCCGAGACATGGTCCAGCGCCTTCGCCCGGGCGTGGGCCGGCAGGGCGAGCAGCTCGGCCCGGACGGCGTCCGCGTCCGCGATCGCCTGCTCGACCTGGGCGGGCGTCGGCAGCGAGACGCGCCCGACCAGCGCGCCGGAGTAGGGGGAGTGGACGTCCAGGGAACCCTCCCCGAACGCCGGCTCGCCGGACAGCCAGAAGGGTGTCAGCTCAGTCATGGAGCACCTCCGCGAATGCGTCGTCGATCAGGTCGAGGCCCTCGTGCAGCAGCTCGTCCGAGATGCTCAGCGGGGGCAGGAAGCGGAACACGTTGCCGAACGAGCCGGCGGTCAGCACCACCAGCCCGCGCGCGTGGCAGGCCCTGGCGACGGCGCCGGTCAGGGCGGCGTCCGGTTGCTTGGTGCCGGGGACGACCAGTTCGACGGCCATCATCGCGCCTCGTCCGCGGATGTCGCCGATCTGCGGATGGCGCCGGGCCAGCTCGGCGAGCCGCGTCCGGAAGATCGCCTCGATCTGCCGGGCGCGGGCGTTCAGGTCGTTGGTGGTCATCTCCTCGATGGCGCCCAGTGCGGCGGCGCAGGCTATCGGGTTGCCGCCGTAGGTGCCGCCCAGGCCGCCGGGGTGCACGGCGTCCATCAGTTCGGCGCGCCCGGTGACGGCGGCCAGCGGCAGCCCTCCGGCGATGCCCTTGGCGGTGGTGATCAGGTCGGGCACGACGCCCTCGTGGTCGCAGGCGAACCAGTCGCCGGTGCGGCAGAAGCCGGTCTGGATCTCGTCGGCGACGAAGACCGCGCCGTGGTCGCGGCACCACTGGGCGAGCCGGGGCAGGAAGCCGTCCGGGGGCACGATGAAGCCGCCCTCGCCCTGGATCGGCTCGATGATCACCGCGGCCACCTGGTCGTTGCCGACCTGGACGCCGACCAGCGACTCGAACTGGGCGAACGCCTCCTCGGCGACGGCCTCCGGGTCGCCGGGCCAGCGGTACGGGTAGGCCATCGGCACCCGGTAGATGTCGGACGCGAACGGCCCGAAGCCGTGCTTGTAGGGCATGTCCTTCGCGGTCAGCGCCATGGTCAGGTTGGTGCGGCCGTGGTAGGCGTGGTCGAAGCAGACCACGGCCGTCCGGCCGGTGGCGACCCGAGCGATCTTGATCGCGTTCTCGACCGCCTCGGCGCCCGAGTTGAACAGCGCCGACTTCTTCGGGTGATCGCCCGGGGTGAGCTCGGCCAGCCGCTCGGCGACCTCCACGTAGCCCTCGTACGGGTTGACCATGAAGCAGGTGTGGGTGAAGCGCCGGACGGCCTCGGTCACCCGCCGGACGACCGCGGGGGCGGCGTTGCCCACCGTGGTGACCGCGATGCCCGAGCCGAAGTCGATCAGCCGGTTGCCGTCGGCGTCCACCAGGATGCCGCCGCTCGCCTCGACGACGTAGGCCGGCACGATGGTGCCCACCCCGTTGGCGACGCTGGCTGCTTTGCGTGCCGCGAGCGCCAAGGAGTTGGGGCCGGGAACGGCGGTGACCAGCGTGCGACGTTGCTCGACCGGCATGACGGCTCCTCGTTCTCGATCCTTCCGGTTCCATCCTCCGCCGGGTGAGAACATGCTGTCGAATACTAGTTTTCTAACCAAGGTATGCGCCACGGGCATAATCTGGGGAGGGGAGGAACCGTCCCCGGACGGTGCGGGGACGGTTCTCGAGCGGTGCAGGAACCGTCCCCGATGACCCAGGAGGTGGCGGATGGAGTTGCGCACGATCGGCTATTTCGTGGCGGTGGCGGACGCCGGATCGGTCAGCGCCGCCACCCAGGTGACCCATGTCACCCAGCCATCCCTGTCGCGGCAGCTTCGCCAGCTGGAGAAGGAATTGGGGCTGGAACTCTTCACCCGCCGGGACGGACGCCTCGTGCTCACCCCGGCGGGGCGCCAGTTCCTGCCCGCCGCACGCGAGCTGCTCGGCCGCGCCGCGGCGACCCGGGCCGCCGCCGCGCACACCCGGGCCGGCGGGCTGCCGACCCTGACCGTCGCGGCGCCGACCGTGACCCTCAACGACGTGGTCGCGCCCTTCTTCGCCACCTGGCATGCCGACGACCCGATGCCCCGGGTGCAGGCGCTGGACGCCGCCGACGAGTACGGCGCGCTGGAGCGGGGCGCCGACCTGGTGATCGGCACCCGCCCGCCGCCGTCTGCCCTGGCCCGCACCCGGGTGGCGGCCCTGCCGGTGAGTGCCTACGTCCGCGCGGACCATCCGTTGGCGGGTCGCGGCCGGGTGCCGCTGCCGGAGCTGCTCGACCACGAGTTGCTGGTGCCGACCCCCGACAGCCATGCCCGCCGGGCGCTCGACGCCGCCGTGGAGCGCGCCGGCCTGCCCGTCCGCCGGGTGGAGTTCAGCTCCTCGCACGTGGCCCAGTCGGTGGCCGCCGCCGGGCGCGGCGTGGCGGTGGTGTCGGACGACCCGCGCTACGGCCTGGAGCAGCTCACCATCGGCATCGAGGACGGCGCGATGCTGCGGATCGTGCTGCACGCCGCCTGGCAGCCCCACCACCACGGCGCCGACCAGCTCGCGGCGCTGGCCGGACGCCTGCGCGCGTTCGTCCGCGACCGCTACGCCACCTCCTGAGCGGCGGCCGTCCCTGTCCGCATGGCGACGGCGGCCGGCCGGGCAGCCTCCGAATGTTAGGTGCCTTCACTAAGTAAGAGCTGATCAATGCGCGTGTGAGCGGGTCCCATCGGACCCCACGGGAGGTGTGGGCGCTGAAGAAGTGCATATCGACGGTCTCGCTGGGCGGCACCATCGTCGAGAAGATCGAGGCGATCGCGGACGCCGGGTTCGACGGCATCGAGTTGTTCGACGCCGACCTGCACGGCTCGGGTCTCTCGGCCGGGGAGGTCGCCCGCCGCTGCCGGGACGCCGGCCTGGACATCGAGTGCTACCAGCCCTTTCGCCGGGCGGAGGGAGTGCCGGACGAGGAGTTCCCGGACGTCGTCGCCCGCTTCAGGGAGGCGCTGGACGTGACGGGCCGCCTGGGCGCCGACACCATCGTCATCGTCTCCAACACCGACCCCGATGCCATCGCCGACCGGGACCACTCGGCCGCGCAGCTGGCGGCTCTCGGCACCATCGCCGCCGACCACGGAATGGGCATCATGTTCGAGGCCCTGTCCTGGGGGACGCACATCAGCCGCGTCGCGGACGCCTGGGACGTGCTCCAGCGCGCAGGCCACCCGCGGCGGTGCCTCGTGCTGGACACCTTCCATCTTCTGGCCCTGGGCGATGCCGGCGCCGACGTGGCGGCCCTTCCCTCCGACGCGCTGGGCCTCGTCCAGCTGGCCGATGCCCCGGCCCTCACGATGGACCTGATCCAGTGGAGCCGCAATCACCGTTGCTACCCGGGCGAGGGCGACCTGGACGTGCTCGCGGCGACCCGGGCCGCCCTCGGAGCAGGGTTCGAGGGCGCGGTGTCGCTGGAGATCTTCAATCCGCGCTATCGGGAACTCCCGCCGCGGCAGATCGCGCAGCGTGGCGCGGACGCCCTGCGCGGGTTGCTGGCGGACTGCGAACGCACGACCTGGGACCGCCCGCTGCCGCTGACCGCCTGAGCACTCGCGGAGCGCGTGTGCTCGCGTGACGGGAGGGCTCGCCGCGCGCGGCCTGCGGCCGGCCCCAGCGTTCGAAGCCGTGGTAGCAGCCAACCCGTGCCGGACCTCCGGGTTCAGTGCCTCAGGTGCTGCGGATCGTCCTGCATGAAGGCCTGGCAGCGCCCACCAGGACGCCGCGCAGGGGGCCGCTCGGGCCGGACGCCCGGGCCGGTTCATCCGGGAACGCCACGCACCCGCGAGGAGTGCCCGCCGCTACGACCGTGAGCGATCACGGAACGCTGAGGCTCGAGTCGGGCGGCGCGCCCTGGCCGGCCGGAGCGCCAGAGCGCCCGGTCTCCGCCTGCCTGAGGCGGAAAGCCACCCCGTCCAGGGTGTTGACAGCGTGGCCACGGTGTGGTTTGCTGAGGCCGCTGCCGTGAGCGCTCACGAACCCAAGTCCGTCGCTCGTCATCGCCGACATGAGGGGAGTGCCCATGCCCGAGCTCGCTGTTCCAGGTACAGGCCGATCGGCTCGGCGCGGTCGCCGCACACCGGCCGCCGCCACGACGGCAGGGCAGCCCGCCACGCGTCCGAGGCGGGCCCAGTCCAGAGATTCGACCGTTGCGAAGGCGGGAGCCCCCCG
>CALMIQ010000402.1 GCA_937863965.1 uncultured Micropruina sp. | reverse complement strand
CACAAGCTCGGCGGACCGGTCGGCATCGGCGCGCTGGTGATCCGGCGGGAACTGACCCTGGCCGCCCCCGGGTTCGGCGGCGGCCAGGAGCGCCGCGTCCGCTCGGGCACCGCGATGACCGCGCTGGCGGCGGGGTTCGCGGCCGCGGCCCGGGAGGCGGTGGCCGAGTTGACGTCGGAGTCGGCGCGGCTGGCCGGGCTGCGGAAGGTCCTGCTGCGCGGGATCACCGCGTCCGTCGCCGAGGCCACGGTCAACGGTGCCGAGCCGGTCAGCCCGGCGATCCTGAACGTCACCTTCGCCGGCTGCCGGGCCGACGACCTGCTGCTGATCCTGGACGCCGCCGGCATCGACTGCTCGACCGGCTCGGCCTGCACCGCGGGCGTCCATCAGCCCAGCGAGGTGCTGCTGGCGATGGGTCGCAGCGTCGACGAGGCGTCCGCGTCGCTGCGCTTCTCGCTGGGCCGCTCCAGCGACGCGGCGGCGGTCGAGCGGGTGCTGGCCGTGCTGCCGGAGGCGGTGGACAGGGCGCGGGCGGCGTTTCGGTAAACTCACCCGGTGCGTGTTCTGGCGGCCATGTCCGGCGGCGTCGACTCCGCGGTGGCGGCCGCGCGGATGGTCGACGCCGGACACGACGTCACCGGCGTCCACCTGGCGCTGTCGAAGAACCCGCAGACCTACCGCTCCGGTGCGCGCGGCTGCTGCTCGCTGGAGGACTCCCACGACGCCCGCCGGGCCGCCGATGTGCTCGGCATCCCGTTCTACGTGTGGGATTTCGCCGAGCGCTTCGCCGCCGACGTGGTGGACGACTTCGTCGCCGAGTACGCCGCCGGCCGGACGCCGAACCCGTGCCTGCGCTGCAACGAGAAGATCAAATTCGCCGCCGTGCTGGAGCGCGGGATCGCGCTGGGTTTCGACGCCATCGCCACCGGACACTACGCGGTGCTGCGGCAGGACGCCGGACGCACCCAGCTGTGGCGTTCGGCGGAGGCCGCCAAGGACCAGAGCTACGTGCTCGGCGTGCTCGACCAGCGGCAGCTGAGCCGCTGCCTGTTCCCGCTCGGCCACGACACCGCCAAGGCCGACGTCCGGGCCGAGGCCGCGGCGCGCGGGCTGTACCTGGCCAAGAAGCCGGATTCCCACGACATTTGCTTCATCCCCTCCGGCGACACCGCCGGCTTCCTGTCGCGCCACCTGGGCAGCGCCGACGGCTCGTTCGTCGACGAGCGGGGCGTGGTGGTCGGATCGCACGCCGGCAGCCACCGGTTCACCGTCGGCCAGCGCCGCGGCCTGCACCTGGGGGTGCCCGCCGCGGACGGCCGTCCGCGCTATGTGCTGGGCATCGAGCCCACCACCAACACCGTGACGGTCGGCCCGCACGAGTCGCTCGCGGTGAGCCGGATCGACGGCATCCGGCCGACCTGGGCCGAGGCCGAGGTGCTCGGCGGCTGGCGCGGCGTCGTCCAGGTGCGCGCCCACGGAGCGCCGCTCCCGGCGCTGATCGAGGGCCGCCCCGACTCGATCACCGTGCTGCTCGACGACGCCACCCACGGCATCGCCCCCGGCCAGGCCGTGGTCTGCTACGACGGCGACCGGGTCGTCGGCTCGGCCACCATCGCCGCCACCGGGCGCTGACCGTGGTCGGCTGCACCGGGGTCGGCTCGCTGCCCGGCACGGACTTCCCCGCCGCCGCGCGGCTGGTGATGGACGTGCTCGGCGGCGCCGACGGCGGCATTCCGCACCTGCCCGAGCTGCCGGCCCGCGGCCCGTGGGCCTCGATGGTGGGCCGCGGCACGGCCGTGCTCACCGAGCTGCCGGCCGAGCTGGCCGCGGGGGAGTGGCGGCTGAGCGACCATCCGGGCGTCGACCAGCGCCGGGCCCGGGCCACGCTGCGCGACGACCTGGACCGCTTCCAGGAGGACGCCCACGACTACACCGGCACGGTGAAGCTGCAGGTGGTGGGCCCGTGGACGTTGGCGGCCGCGCTGTTCCTGCCGCTGGGCGGACGGGTGCTCGGCGATCGGGCGGCCCGCCGCGACCTGGCCCAATCGCTCGCCGACGGGGTGGTCGAGCTGCTGGCCCAAACCCGCCGGCGGCTGCCATCGGCCACCGTGATGCTGCAGGTGGACGAGCCGGCGTTGCCGGCCGTGCTGAACGGTGCGGTGCCCACCGAGGGCGGCTACTTCCGCCACCGGGCGGTGCATCCGCCGGAGGTCGCCGAAGCGCTGCGACCGCTGGCCGAGGCCGCGGCGTCCGGCGTGCTGCACTGCTGTGCTCCCGGCCTGGACGTGGGCCTCGTCCGGGCCGCCGGATTCGCCGCGGTATCGCTCGACCAGGATCTGATCGGGGACGTCGATCCCCTGGCCGCGGCGATCGACGACGGCTTCGGGCTGTATCTGGGCTGCCTGCCCACCGCCGATTCGGCTCGGGAGTGGCGACCGGACGACCTGGTCCGCCGGGCGCTGACCCTGCTGCGGCCGCTCGAGCTGGGACCGGCGCTGGCCGATCGGCTGGTGCACACCCCCGCCTGCGGCCTGGCCGGGTTCGGTCCCCGGCAGGCCTCGGCCGCGCTGGGCGCCCTGCGCCGGGCGTCCGAGCTGGTGGACGACGCCCTGCGGCAGTGAGCCGGACGCCCGGCGCTACGGGTCCCCGCGGTCCGTCAGGGCCGGAGCACCTCGACCGACGCGTCTCCGTCGGTGCCGCGGCCGCGTGGGAACAGCGTGTCGACGTCGACCGTGCCGTGCAGGTGCGCGGTGAACGATCCGTCGCCGGGACCGATGGCCTTGAAGGTGAACCGGAAGTCCCGCACCTCACCCGGCTCCAGGACGGAGTCCGGCTCGGCGGTCTCATTGCCCTGGAAGAACACGAACAACGCCGCGTGCTCCGAACCGGCCGGCGCGGTGGGCGTGGATGCGTCACCGGTGGTCCGGAAGACGATCAGCGGGGACACCCCGCCGGCCACGATCTTGGCCACGCCGGGGTCGGTGGAGGTCAGGTGCAGCGTCCAGCCGGTCAGCCGGATCGGGCCGTTGGTGACCCTGACGGAGAAGCTGCCCTGCTGGGGTGGCACCAGGTTCCCGGTGACCCGGGTCACCCTGACCTCGATCGAATGCAGGTAGTCGGAGGTCAGTTGGGGCAACTCGGACAGCTCGAACGCGCCGATCGGCGGCGGCAGAGGGCCGGTTCTGGTGGTCTCGGATTCGTCGATGACACGAACGGACATGATGTGGGCTCCTTGCTGGATGGATTCGCCCCGCTGATCGGGGCTGGTACCAGGGTCACCCCGTCCGCTGCTCACCCACCAGGCCGGTTCCTGCCCACTTCGTGCTCATCGGCGGCCGCCGGGACCACACCGATCTCGATCGCCCAGAGCCGATCGGACAGCCGCTCGATGGCCTGCGCCAGGTGGCGCCGGTAGGTGCTGAACGGCAGGTCGAGCAGTTCCGCCGCCGCCTCCTGGGACGGCGCCGGGTGGAGGTAGGTGCGCTCCAGCACCCGCCGGTGCTCGGTTCCGCGCGGCTCGGCGGACAGAGCTCCGATGGCCGCGATCAGACAGGACGCCAGTTCAGCCGGCTCGGGGCCGCCGACCAGCGCGCTGCCCTGCAGCGGCGAAGCCGCCAGCCTGTCCGGCCGGTTGAGGGCGGCCAGTGCCGCCCGGACGGCGCGGTCGAACTCGTCACGGCCCAAGGGGGCCGGTTTCAGCAGGTGCGCGGGCGGTGGCCCGAGTTCACCGGTCAGCTCGCGGTGCGACATCATTTCGAACAGGCCGCGGACGTCCAGGCGCCGCCGATCCCAGCCCCAGCCGCCGATCGGCCCGTCGCCGAGGTCGACGGTCAGCATGTGCCGCATGCCCAGGTAGGCGAAGTAGTCGCCGTAGTAGTCGGGCGCGGGAGTGACCAGGAACGTCCAGGCCGCCGGTTCCCGGCGCCATTCGAGCACGCAGGAGGTGCCGCTGACCAGCAGGAGCAGCGGGTTGCGTGGGCCGCCGGTCGCGGCGCCGAACCGGTTGACGTGGATCCGCTCGCCGGGGCGCAGCGAACCGTGCCTGGCGACCAGGTTCCAGATCGTGGTGGCCACCGGGTCGCCGAGGTCGTCCGGAGCCGCGTCGAGATACCCGTGGTGAGCGAACGCGGACGGACCGCCGGGCACCTGGATGCGGTAGCACGCGGTCGCGTCGTCGGCGAACCAGCGCCTGGCGATCCCGGCGGTGCGCTGACCGTCCGTGCGTTCCAGCAGGTCGAGCATCCAGCCGTGGTCGGCCGTGGTCGCCCTGGTCACCGGCGGCAGGGTGCTGGCCGGCAACGCGGCGACCTCGACGCTGAGCGGGCCGCGGCGGTGCAGCAGCAGGATCTCGGACGCCGCCCGCAACGGGTGCGTCTCCTGCGGATCGTCGACCCTCTCCTCGAAGTACTGCCGCACGGTGCGGTGCAGCGCGAGGTAGCCATCGGGGGACCGGTGCCGGAACTCCGCCTCGAACAGCTCACGCACGACGTCGTGCAGGTACAACCCGACGGTTCCGTGCCGCACGTACGGACGCGCCGCGAGCCAGGCCCAGACGGGCTCGACCCGGTCGCCGGTGCGCCCCTGCTGCAGCGGCTGCGCGACCTGGTCGACGAACTGGATGTG
>CALMIQ010000401.1 GCA_937863965.1 uncultured Micropruina sp. | reverse complement strand
CCTCTGGCAAACTATGGATCACAACTTGTCTCGGGGGAATTCTCGGGTGATCTGAAGCAACGGGAGGCTTCATGACACGCGATCTATTGATCGTGAGCGAACGCGCGCTCACAGCATCGGATGTGGCGGCGGGGGTGTCCGCGGTCCACCAGGGGCGTCCCTGGAAGGTGACCGACGACGGCGACCAACTGGCCGTCACCCACTGCGATCAGCCACTGCTGCGGGTCTCGGCGTCGGTCAAGCTGGACGACGCCGCCGGCGGCCAACGCTGGCGCACGGAGCTGACGGTGGTCGCCGATCAGCTCCCGCTGGGTTTGGACGTGGCCCGCGCGGTGGCCTGGGAGACCGGCGGCGATCTGGTGGAACTGCCAGACTGACGCCATGACTCCAGCCACCCCCGGCGCCCGGCCCCGGCACGCGGCGTCCGACGAGGTAGACGCCCTGCTCGACTTCATCGTCGATCGGCAGGCCGACCCGGCGACCGGAACCTGCTACATCGGCACCGAGCGGGAGGCGCTGCGGCTGGAACTGGAGGAACTGGGCGACGCCTGGCCCGGCTCCGCCCTGGTCGTCACCGACGACCGGGGCCGGATCGTCGGCGCCACGGTGACCGACGCCGATGTCGAGTTGGGTCGCAGCTGGATCCACGGCCCGTGGGCGTCCGATCAGCACTGGGACGCCGTCGCGCGCCCGCTGCTGGAGGCGGCGGTCGCCGATTGCCCGTCCGGGGTGGACGACCACGAGATGTCCAGCGACGTGGCGAACCGCCGGATGGCGGCCCTGGCCGCCGAGCTGGGCTGGGCGGCGTCCGTGCCCAACCACGTCTTCGTCGCGCACGCGGACACGGCGTCCGGCTGGCCGGCCGATGATCCGCGGGTGCGTGCGCCGCGTCCCGACGACTTCGCCGCGATCGACCCGCTGCACGCCGCCGAGTTCCCGGACACCTATCTGAGCACCCGGCAGATGATCGACGAGGGCATCGCCGGCACCCGGATCACGGTGGTCAGCGAGGCCGGCGGCCGGGTGCTCGGCTATGCGGCGGGGCGCGTGCAGGCCGACGGCACCGGCTATCTGGACTTCATCGCGATCATCCCCGAGGCCCGCGGCGCCGGCGCGGGGATCGGGCTGTTGGTCACCGTCTGCCGCCGGATCATGGCCGCCGCGCCCGCCCGCGACGTCAACCTGACCGTCCAGGACCACCGCGCTCCGGCGATCGGCCTGTACCGCCGGTTGGGGTTCGTGCTGGAAACCACGATCGTCGGCTACTCGTCGCCGCGTCTCGCCCCTTAGACGCCGTCGGCGTCCGGGGCTCGGATCGCCAACCATGGTGCGCCATGACGACAGTGATCGGTTCACCCTTGGTCAAGCGCGGCCTGGCTGACATGCTCAACGGCGGCGTCATCATGGACGTCGTCACTCCCGAACAGGCACGGATCGCCGAGGACGCCGGTGCGGTCGCGGTGATGGCCCTGGAGCGGGTACCCGCCGACATCCGGGCGCAGGGTGGGGTGGCGCGGATGAGCGATCCCGACCTGATCGCCGCCATCATCGACACCGTCTCGATCCCGGTGATGGCGAAGGCCCGGATCGGGCACTTCGTGGAGGCCCAGGTGCTGGAGCACCTGAAGGTCGACTACATCGACGAGTCCGAGGTGCTCTCCCCCGCCGACTACACCCACCACATCGACAAGCACTCCTTCACCGTGCCGTTCGTCTGCGGCGCGACGAACCTGGGCGAGGCGCTGCGCCGGATCGCCGAGGGCGCGGCGATGATCCGTTCCAAGGGCGAGGCCGGCACCGGCGACGTGTCGGAGGCGACCAAGCACATCCGCACCATCCGCCGGCAGATCGCCGAACTCTCCGCGCTGGCCAAGTCGGCGCCCGACGAGCTGTACGTGGCGGCCAAGGAGCTGCAGGCGCCGCTGGACCTGGTGCGCGAGGTGGCGCACGCCGGTGCCCTGCCGGTGGTGCTGTTCACCGCGGGCGGCGTCGCCACTCCGGCGGACGCCGCCCTGATGATGCAGCTGGGCGCCGACGGCGTCTTCGTCGGTTCGGGCATCTTCAAGTCGGGCGATCCGGCGGCCCGGGCGGCGGCGATCGTCAAGGCGACCGCCCGCTTCGACGAGCCGGCCGTGATCGCGGAGGCCTCCCGCGGGCTGGGCGAGGCGATGGTCGGGATCTCGGTCGCCGACCTGCCGGCGCCGCACCGGCTGGCAGAGCGGGGCTGGTGACCGGGTCGCCCACCGTCGGGCTGGTGGCGCTGCAGGGCGGCGTCCGGGAGCACCGGCTGATGCTCGAGGGGCTGGGCGCCCGGGTGGTGCCGCTGCGCAGCGGGGACGACCTGGTCGGGCCGGACGGCGTCCGGGTCGACGCCGTGCTGCTACCCGGCGGCGAGTCGTCGACGATCGACAAGCTGCTGCGGATGTTCGACCTGTTCGAGCCGCTGCGGGCCTCGATCGCGGCCGGGCTGCCGGCACTGGGCACCTGCGCCGGGCTGGTGCTGTTGGCCGCCGACGTGGACGACCGGGCGCCGGGTCAGCGGTCGCTCGGCCTGCTCGACGTCACCGTCCGGCGCAACGCGCTCGGGTCGCAGGTCGACTCGGCCGAGACCGAACTGGCCAGCACGCTCGGCCCGCTGCGGGTGGCGTTCATCCGTGCGCCGATCGTCACCCGGGTCGGGCCCGGCGTCGACGTCCTGGCCCGCCGGAACGAGCACGTGGTCGCCGTCCGCCAAGGGACGATCACCGGCATCGCCTTCCATCCGGAGTTGACCGGGGAGACGGTCTTCCATCGACGACTCCTGGAGAGTGTCCATTGCAATAGTGTGTAACACACACTATCGTGTGAGGCATGGGCGAGGAGTTCGACAACCACCTGCAGGAGCTGCGGCGCGGCACGGTCGTGCTGGCCTGCCTGCAGCTGCTGCGCGTCCCGGGGTACGGCTACGGGCTGCTCGAGGCGCTTGACGGCCGGGGGTTCTCCACCGACGCCAACACGCTCTATCCGCTGCTGCGGCGGCTGGAGAAGCAGGGGCTCCTCACCAGCGAGTGGAACACCGACGAGGCCAGGCCGCGCAAGTTCTACCGCACCTCTCCGGCGGGCAGCCGGCTCGCCCACGTCCTCACGGCCGACTGGCGCCAGTTGACGGCCGCCATCGACTCTCTCAGCGACCAGGAGCACTGATCATGACCGCGACCCTGACGCAGCGGTACATCGCCGCCACCGTCCACAGCCTGCCGCCGTCCTCGCAGGACGACGTCCGAGCCGAGTTGTCGGCGTCGATCGCGGACGCCGTCGAGGCCCGGATCGAGAACGGTGAGCCGCCCGAGGCCGCCGAACGCTCGGCCCTCAACGAGCTGGGCGATCCGGCCCTGCTGGCCGCCGGGTTCGCCGACCGTCCGCTGCACCTGATCGGTCCCCGCTACTACCCGACCTGGTGGCGGTTGCTGAAGCTGCTGCTCGCCATCGTGCCGGCGTGCGTGCTGGGCGCGGTGGCCCTCGGCCAGGCGCTCGCCGGGGAGGGGCCGGGCCAGATCATCGGGCAGTCGATCGCGGCGGCCCTGTCGACCGCGCTGCATCTCTGCTTCTGGGTCACGCTGGTCTTCGTGATCCTGGAGCGCACCGGCGCCGGGCTGCCGGACTGGACGGTCGACAATCTGCCCGAGGCGCCCGAGAGCGCCTCCGGCCGGGTCAACCTGATCGCGTCGCTGGCGTTCCTCGGCCTGGCCGCCGGGGCGCTGACCTGGGACCGGTCCGCCGGGTTCGTCCGGATCGCCGGCGAGACCGTCCCGGTGCTGAACCCGTCCCTGTGGCCCTGGTGGATGACCGGGCTCCTGGCGCTGCTGGCGGCCGAGGCGGCGTTCGCCGTCGTGCTGTTCGCGCGGCGGCGGTGGAGCGCGGCACTCGCGGTGGCGAACACGGCGATCGCGGTCCTGTTCGCCAGCCTGGCGCTCACCCTGCTGGGCCGCGGCCAGCTGGTCAATCCCGAGTTCGTCGTGCTGATCGTGGAGCGCACCGGGTCGTCCGACCTGCCCCGCATCCTCGGCGTCCTGGTGGCATTCTCGGTGGCCGCGATCGGTGTCTGGGACGTCGTCGACGGCTGGCTCAAGGCGCGCCGGGCGGCACCGTCCTGAGCGTCGCCGCTCGATAGGGTGAGCGGGTGACCGCACCGCTGCACATCGCCTTCGTCTCGATGCACACCTCCCCCGCCGATCTGCCCGGCTCGGGCGACGCGGGCGGGATGAACGTGGTCGAGTACCACCAGGCGTTCGCGCTGGCCGCGCTGGGTCACCGGGTCGACCTGATCACCCGGCGCAGCGACCCGGCCCAGCCCGACGTGGTGGAGCTGTCGGACGCCGTCCGGCTGCTGCACCTGCCGGGCGGCCCCGCGCAGCCGCTGGCGAAGAGCCTGATCGATGCCCACATCGAGGAGTTCTCCGCCGGGCTGGCGGCGCTCGGCGTCCGCTACGACGTGCTGCACTCGCACCACTGGATGTCGGGCGTCGCGGCGTTGCCGGTGGCCCGGGCGTGGGGCGTCCCGCACGTGCAGAGCTTCCACTCGGTGGCGGCCCTGCCCGGATCGGCGCTGTCGGAGGGAGAGCCGCCGGAGTCGCCCGCGCGGGT
>CALMIQ010000400.1 GCA_937863965.1 uncultured Micropruina sp. | reverse complement strand
TGTTGTCCGTCATTGATTCTGCCGATGATGGCGTCGTTGGTGTTGCCGATGATCGGGACGTGAGTAGGCCCCGCCGGCTGGTTGCTGGCGGGGCCTGGTCGTCGGGGTGACTGGGTGGTCGGCGTGGTGAGGGTTACTGTTCGGCGCCGGTTTCGGAGATGGCGGTGCGGGCGGCTTTCTCGTCGACGATGGTCTGGTTGCGGGCGAAGGTGGCGGTGAGGGCGTTGACGGCGAGGTTGTTGATCGCGCGCGGGTAGCCGCGTGAGGCGTTGTGGATCAGGGTGATCGCGTCGGTGCTGAATAGGGTGTCGGCGCGGCCGGCGATCTTGAGGTGGTGGGAGATGTAGTCGCCGGTCTCGGTGGCGGTCATGCCGGCGAGGGCGTAGCGGACGGCGATGCGTTGGTCGAGTGCGGCGAGGACGCCGAGGCGGAGTCGTTGTCGCAGGGTGGGCTGGCCCACGAGCAGGGCGGCGAAGGGGGCGCCGGAATCCATGTTGTGGTTGGTGAGCATGCGGACGGCTTCCATCTGGGCGTTGTCGAGGAGGTGGGCTTCGTCGAAGATCACGATGGGGGTGCGGCCGCGTTCGGCGTGTTCGGTGGCGAGCGCGTCGGCGGCTTGTGGGACCAGGGTTGCGGTGTAGAAGGAGGGGACCTGGCCGAGGGTGGCGACGACGTGGTGCAGCATGCCGCGGACGCCGACGGAGGGGTTGGGCAGGTAGATGACGACGTGGCGGCTGGTGTCGAGGGCTGCGGTGGCGGCGCGGACGGCGACGGTCTTGCCGGCGCCGACCTCGCCGGTGATCACGCCGAGGGCGTGCTGGTCGATGCACCAGCCGATCCGGGCGACGGCTTCGGCGTGTCCGCTGGGGCGGTGCAGCATCGACGGGGCGAGGCCTCGGCCGAACGGCATCCGGGTGAATCCGTAGTGGGCCTGTAGTCGTTGGATGCTCACGCCTGGTCCTCCTCCAGGTGCACGCTGGTGCTGTCAGCGGTTGTCGCGGGGAAGTCGTCGATGCTGGTCTGTCCGGGCAGCTGCCCGTCCTCGGTGATCTTGGTGTTGTCGTTGGTGGTCTCGGGGTCGTTGGTGGTGGAGTAGAGGGCTTGGTAGCCGATCCGTTCGTCGGCGGCGACCTGGGCGTGGTGGGCGTCGGCGACCAGTTGGAGGTAGGCGATCCCGGTCGTCGTGGGCGCCTCAGCCGGCTCTGGTGTCTCGGGTCGTGCTTTGGGGTGGGCGTGTCGGGTGATCACGTGCGGTATCGCGGGCCCGTAGGAGCGGCCGCCGTGGCGGACCTCGATGGCTTCGAGGTTGAACGGGGAGAACACCAGCTCGACCTTGCGTCCGACCAGCGCCGGCTCGACCTGGTAGGTGTTGCTGTGCAGCGAGACTGTCGCGGTCTTGGTGACGGTGCGGTACTGGGACCACAAGAACGCCTCGGTCAACGCGTCGGCGGACGGCATGGCCGGGTTGTGCCCGGCGGCCTGCCAGCCGTCGTTCCACCGGTTCAGCGGTGTCTGCCCGGTCTCGGAGTGCACCTGGTGGTGGTAGACCGACTCCACCCAGGCGGTGAACAACGCGTTCAGCTCCAGCAGCGCGGTAGCTGGGGACCGGTCGGTGAGGTCGGCGGCTGTGGTGTCGGCGACCTCGACGAGGAACTGCTCCCGCACGGTGCGGAAGAAGCGTTCGATCTTGCCGCGGCCCTGGGGCCGGTGCGGGGTG
Source organism: uncultured Micropruina sp. (assembly GCA_937863965.1). Lineage (GTDB taxonomy): Bacteria > Actinomycetota > Actinomycetes > Propionibacteriales > Propionibacteriaceae > Micropruina. The sequence goes on along the minus strand of CALMIQ010000400.1, from coordinate 1,678 downwards.
GAATGGACAAGCCGGATCCCGAGCTTGGCGCAGGCACGGAGCAGCCACGCATCGACATAGGCCGATCCGTTGTCGACATAGCAGGAGCCGGGAACGCCGCGGGCCGCCAGGGCCGGCTCGAACGCGGCGGCCAGCCGCACGACGTCCTCGGCGAACCCGAACCGATACCCGGTGACCAGCCGGGAGTGATCGTCGAGGAACGCGAACAGGTAGCTCTTCCGTCCCCCGATCCGAGGGCCGTGCAATGCGTCACCGACCCAGCGTTGGTTCGGGGCGTCGGCCTCGAACCGGCCGAACGCGGCCTGCTGCCCGGTCGCGGGGCCCATCAGCTCGCGGCGGTGGAACAGCCGCAGCAGCGTGGACTCCGACGGCGAGTAGCCACCCGAGGCCCGCAGGATCCGGGCGACCTGGGCCGCGGTGCGGTCCGGGTTCTCCCGTTTCAACGCGACCGCGAGCTCCAGCACCGTCGTGTCGATCCGGGACCCGGGCTGGCGCAGCGAGGGCGCCAACGCGTCGAACCCGCCGGCCCGGTAGCGCCGGATCCAGCGGTCCAGGCTGTCGCGGGAGTAGGAATGCTGCCCGCCGAACGGGCCGGCATGGGTGCGGGCCGCGATCGTCCGCACGATCCGGCCGCGCGCCTTGGTCGACAGCTCCGGATCCAGGGCAGGGCAGATCAGCTGATACCTCCACAACGCCACCTGCTGGGCCCTCTCACGGCGCTTGACATCGTCCTGCTCGGGTGTGCTCACCGGTGAATACCTCGATTCGAAGAACAAGGGGCCCTGCCCATGGATGGGCCGTGCCCGGGACTCCAGCGAGGATTCCCGTCCCCGACCGGCGATGTCAGAGGCAACTCGTGTTGCCCGCCACCGCCGGCCCGGACTGCGGCCAGCCCGGCGCGAGCAGCCGACCACCCGAACACGCCGCCGCGACCTGCCAGGCCGTCACCGGGCCGAGCACACCGATCGGCCCGAACCGTGAGGTCACCGCAGCCGTTGCCGCGGCCAGGCCCGCGAGCAGATCCCGCCACGGCGATCCCTGCGCCTTCGGCACCAGCCGATCCACCCCAGCCCGCACGACGACCTGCAACAGATACCCGCGGGTCGTCTCCAACCGGGTGCCGATCCGCCGCAGCCAGCCCCGCACCGTCGCCGCCGGCACTCCCACCGCCTCCCCGATCCGGCGATGCCCAGCCCCGTCAGCGCGGGCCACCACAGCCGCGCCGATCACCTCGACCGCGTAGGCCCGACGCAGCAGCACCGTCACCGGCAGCAGCACATGCGTGACCCCACAGCCCGGACACCGCGCCCGCCGCGGCCGGAGCAGACCAGGAAGCCCCCATACCCCCCGCGGTCGAGCCCACCCCCACGGACGCAGCGACGCCGCGCAGCCCGGGCACGCCAACCGACCACCTGCCAGCCGCGACTCGACCTGAGCCCGATCAGCCTCTACCGTCAACAACGATGCCTCCGTGCATCCAGCACGGCCCTCCCACGACGACGGTCCACCACGACACCTGGCGCGGGAGGGCCGTAGTCGTCTCACCTGACAGCCGGATTCTCTCGATCCGCTGCCCAGTGACGACGCCGACCACCCCCGCACCCGTCGATCAACCCCGTCGGCAAACCCAACGACGGAACTCGAGCTCCACATCGTCATCCCGAACGACGGTCAACAG
>CALMIQ010000399.1 GCA_937863965.1 uncultured Micropruina sp. | reverse complement strand
GGTGGAGGTGGGGGGAGTCGAACCCCCGTCCTCAGAAGGTGAACCAGGACTTCTCCGGGCGCAGTTGACTAGGCGGTCTGCTTGGCTCCTACCCTCGCGTCAACACGTGGTAGCCGAGCCCAGTTCCAGTGAAGTCCCGAGCCGCCCCTGGAACCCAGGCGGCTCAGCAAGCCTTCTATACGAGGCCAGTAACCGGACGGAAGGCTACGTCCGGGCTGACCCTTCGGTCACTGCTCAGGCAGCGAGAGCGAAGTCTGCGCGAGTGTTGTCGGCAGTTATTGGTTTTCCAAGGATCGTTAACGAGATGTCCTTGGATCCTCGGCCCGCTTCTCCTGGGACTACCGTCCCGAGTCGAAACCAGTCACCCCCTATTGAGTTGTCCGCCCGCGGCAGCCGGGGCGGCCGCGGACGAGCGTGTCAGTCTATCAACGTTTGCCCTCGGACAAAACTTCCCAGGGCAGCGCGGCCCGGACGGGGTTGCGCCAGTCGTTGCCGCGCGCGGCGCCGACGGCTCCGAGCACGGTCAGCGCGATCCAGATGACGGTCCAGACGCCGGCCAGCGGGTTGCCGTCGCCGGGCAGCAGGCCGCCCAGCACGCCGACGACGATCCCGATCACCATGGCGACCAGTTGCCAGTTGAACGCCTTGGCCGCCTCGCGCCTGGCGTAGGAGTCGGACGGGCTGATCGCCCAGATCAGCAGCGGGCCGAACAGCCAGATCACGAACGGCGACAGGTGCGCGACGACTGCCATCGCGGTGCTCTGGCCGGCGGTCGAGGCAGCGGGTACGACGGTGCCGGTCAACGGTCCGGAGGGCTCGTAGGGCGTCCGGTAGCCGTAGCTCGCCGGGGTGATCGGCAGGGGGCCGTCGACGGCCGCGGCCAGTTCCTCGAGCCGCTCGGCGGTGATCACGCGGGACAGCCGGGCCTCGAACTCGGCGGAGTCGAGCCGGCCGAGCCGGTGTGCCTCACGCAGCCGCTGCTCGGCCCGGTCGCGGTCGTCCTTGGAAACGCTGTCGACGGGGGCGAAGAAGTCGTGGGTCATGCCACCAAGGATGCTCGCGGTCATCGTCCGGGGGTATCGGGCTCGGCCCTGCCCGTCCCCGGACCGGACGTTCAGGGTACGAGCCGCCCGACCGCAGACGGTGCCTCCTCGGCCATCACGAAGAGATCCAGATCGGGCACCGCTACGGGTGCCCGATCTGGATCGATTCCCCCCTTGGTCAGGACCGACCCGGAGGCCATACGGTGAACTCATGCCCAACACGCTGGATTTCGCCGAACTCGGCGAGGGAATCGGGGACGCGGCCGCGGTGCTCCGCAACAACGCCGCGGCGGCCGGCCTGGACGCCGCGGTGCCGACCTGCCCGGGTTGGACGGTCCGCGACCTGGTCACCCACCAGGGCCTGGTGCATCGCTGGGCGACCGCGACGATCCGCGGGGTCCCGGCGCGTACGGACGCCGAGGTGGAGGCCGAGGCCGCCGCGACGACCGACCTGCTGCAGTGGCTGGACGACGGCCTGGTCGACCTGCTGAACGCGCTGGCCTCCGCCCCGGCCGACCTGGATGTCCCGTTCTTCCTGCTGGACGCGCCCGCCCCCCGCCAGGCCTGGACCCGCCGGCAGTGCCACGAGACCACCATCCACGCGATCGACGCGATGGCGGCGAAGCTGGGCCGCGCACCGCGTCCGGAGGAGTTGTGGTTCTCCCCCGCGCTGGCCCGCGACGGCATCGACGAGCTGCTGCTGGGGTTCGCGCCACGCGCGAAGTACAACCCGCGCTCGTCGCGGCCGAGCCGGATCGCGGTGGCCAGCGACGACGGGCTCGGGTCCTGGACGGTGTCCGTGGGTCCGGACGGCTGCGCGTCCCGGGTGGGCGCCGACTCCGACGCCGACGCCCGGGTCACCGGGACCGCCCGCGGGCTCTACGCCGGCTTGTGGAACCGCGGCCGGGACTACGCCGTGGCCGGTGATGCCGAGGTGCTGGAGTCCTTCCTGGATCAACTCCGGGTCACCTGGTAGCACCCCTGCTGTCAGGGTTTCAGGCTCAGCAGCCAGGCGAGCGCATAGCTGTAGGTGTTGCCGTCGTCGATCTTCGACCTGTCGAAGTCGCGCAGGGCGTCCAGTGCCTTCAGCCGGGCCTCCTCTCCCGCCAGCGCGGAGTACATCAGGATGTAGTCCCCGTACTGCTGGTCGAAGCCCTTGCTGCCGATGCCCTCCGTGACGTTCGCGGCGATCCGGGCCGCGTCGGTGCGCAGCTGATCGGACGACGGGCTGACCGGGATGAGCAGGATCGCCAGCGCGGCTGCCGGCTCCGCCGAGAACCAGGTCGCATAGTCCCGCTTGCCGCCGAAGTTCAGCGGGATGACCGAGTGGCCGAAGCCGGCGTAGACCGGGTCGCTGGTGTCGAAGTCGGTCCAGTACGCCTGGGCGGACGCCGCCTCCAGCGCGTGCATCCAGCGAGCCTCGACCTCCAGGTCGGTGTCGTCGATCGCCTGCGCCCACAGCGTGAGCCCGGCGTAGGCGGTGACCGCCTCGGAGGCCGACTCCTGGTTGTTGGCGTCGGCGAACGGGGAGGTCCCGGACGCCCACGAGTGGGACGCGTAGCTGTCGAAGTTGCGCCGCGACGGGAAGTACTCGTTGCCGGGCGAGCTGGCGATGTCGGCGGCCAGCAGGTTCATCACCGGCGCCAAAGCGGCGGCCAGCTCCGGGTCGTCGGCGGCCAGCACCCCCGCGGCGTACAGGAAGTAGCCGTAGTGGAAGTGGTGGTCGTTGTACTCGTCCGAGCCGAACGAGGGCGTCCTGCCCACCATGCCGTTATTGCGGGTGTCGTAGAAGAAGCAGAACGCGTCCCGGGTCTCGCAGCCCTTGGGGTCGGTCCACTTCTCCAACTCCGCTCGCACCTGCCGGGTGAGCGTCGTGGCCAGATCGTCGGCGCCGACCTGGCGGGCGATCTGGATCAGCTGTGCGTCCCGGTAGAGCGCCTTGCCGCCGAAGTAGGTGTCGGCCGGGTAGGGCTTGGCGGCTGCCACGTCGGCCTTCACCGCCGCGGCGACCTCCGTGCGCTCCGCGTCGCTCAGCCCCGACAGGTCGAGGCCCGCGCGCGCCGCCTGCAGCGGCTCCGTCCAGGTCAGCTGGTTGCCGGCGTACAGCGTCAACGTGCCGTAGATGCTCCGGTAGCTGCCGAGCGATTCGCCCTCGCCGGCCAGCCCGTCGGCCTGGTGCGGCAGGACGGCGAACGCCGTCCGTCCCCCGCCCTGGGTGCGGTACTCCAGGGTCGTGGTCGCCTCGTCGGCGACGCGGTAGGACGCCGACGTGGCCGTCACCGGGTCCTTGGCGAGCGGCACCAGGGACGCGAGCGTGCCGCCGTCGGGGACGGCGAACCAGGTCGCGGTCTGTCCCCGGGACAGGCTCACCGAGGTGCCGGAGACCGTGCCCGCGGTGACCAGGCCGTAGTCGGCCGCTCCGCCCCGGACGGACCAGGCGTTCCCGGCCGCGGCGAACGGCAGGTTGGTGGTCAACGCGACCGAGCCGGCCGCGGTGAAGGTGACGAACGGCGAGCCCTCGGCGATCCGGACGGTGCCGACCGGCTCGCCGCCGGCGGTGCCCTCCAGGGTGACCGACAGCTCGTCGTAGCCGGTCACCGTCCAGCTGGTGCCCGCACCGGTGCCGACGGCGATGATCGGGGCGTAGCCGCCCATGATCGTCTTCGCGGTGGTGGTCACCGTCGGCAGCCCGAAGGCGAAACCCTTGGCGTCCACCCCGAAGCTCAGCGGCAGCGGGAACACCGGCTGGGCGGTGTCGCCGAAGACCAACCCGGAGAACCACTTGTTGGTGGGCGGGACCAGTCCGTCGGCGAGTCGTTCGGGCTTCAGGTCCTTGCCCTCGGCCTTGGCGGTGCCGTCCAGCAGGGCCCCGACCCGGTCGGCGGCCAGCACAGTGCCCGACGACCCCGTGCCCGGTCGCGACGAGGTCGCGCCGGGCGTGCTGGTAGCCGCCGGGACCGGCGACGTGCAGGCCACCAGCGTGCCGATCAGGCCGCCGGCGACCAGGCCGGTGACGATCCTGCGGGCGGTGGTCATCGTGGTCACCTCAATCCGATCTTGGTGAGGAAGGCAAGCATCGCCTCGGACGGGCCGGACAGCCAGCCGTCGTCGCGCAGCTCCACGATCGCGGTCACCGGGGTGTCCAGCCGGGCCAGGTTGCTCAGTGCGGGGTCGGCGAGCGTCTCGCTGGCGATGGTCACGTAGGTGACCGGCGCCCCGCCCTCGGTCACCACCTGCACACCGGACACCGTGCCCGCCACCAGCTGGTTGTCGGGAAGGACGATCCGGGCGGCCGCACCCTGTTCGATCCGGCCGTAGTCGATGGGTTCCAGGACGAACCGGCCGCTGACGGTGCGCTGCCCGTCGGCCACCACCACCGCCATCCGCGAGCCGTTGCCCAGGTAGGAGCCCGGGACGGCATCGGTCGAGGAGACGTAACCGTCGAAGACGGCCTTGTAGGTGATGGTGCCCTTGTCGGCGTCGATCGCGTAGGCGTCGGTGGAGGCCGGCCTGATGCCGTTGCCCAGATCCTGCTGCAGCTGCACGCTGGAGAGCGTGAACAGCTTGTCGCCGGTCCGCACCGAGTCGCCGAGCTTCACGAAGGCCTCGGTGACGACGCCCCCGTAGGACGAGCCGACCACCGAGGTGGGTGCCTCCACCGTCGCGGTGATGCTGGCCACCTGGGACTGGCGCTGGTTGAACAGCACGGTGAGCGCGAAGACGAGTGCGGCGATTCCCAGGATGCCGCCCCAGAGCTTGAGTCGATTGATCCAGGTCATGATTGCTGTGCCTCAGAACTTTCTTGGTCGGTCGTCGGTTGTCAGTGGACCGTGCCGGCCGCTTCGCGGGCCCGCTTGGGAAGGGTTTCGGGGACGCCGCGGTGCGCGGCGCCGTCGGCGAGCAGTTCGACCTGCCGGCGGGCGCTGGCGATCGCCTCGCGGGTGAGCGGGGCCGGCCCCTCGGTCCGGGCCACCGCGTTCGCCAGGTCGACGTCGGTGAGGTCGGCCACACCCTGGACGTCGCGGGCCTCGTGGAACCCGACGCCGAGGAACGCGCCGATGGCGAGCGTGTTCACCACGCTCCAGAAGGTGGCCACGTTGAGTTGGCCGAGGGTGACATCGCGCCAGGTCGAGACGATCGAGGTGCCCAGCAGGAAGACGAAGGTGAGCACCTGCGGAATGATGAAGTTGAACGCCGACGATCGTTTCGTGGTGCCCGTCACGTGCCACTTGGTGTCGACCCCGGTGAACGCGTTGCGGAGTGCCCGCAGGTAGATCGGGAACGAGTTGGCCGCGAGCAGCAGGACCTCCCAGCGGAAGGTGCCCAGGGTGAGCGCCGCCAGCAGCACCTGCAGCAGGTAGAAGCCGGCGTAGAAGCCGAACCAGGTGAGCACGTCCACCTGCAGGTTCACCGGGTGCAGATCGAAGAAGACCTCCAGCGCCGGGACGAACAGCAGGATGCCCGGGGCGATCCCGGTCAGGTAGAACGTGGCGGTCACGAAGTACATGAACCGCTGGTCGAGCGTGAGCTTGCGCTTCGGGCTGAACGGATTGTGGGTGAACAGGATCTCGAAGCCGCCGGTCGCCCACCGCAGCTGCTGCTTGGTGTACGCCTCGATGGTCTCGGGCGCGTCGCCCACGGCCAGCGTTTTCGGAATGTAGATCGACTTCCAGCCGCGCTCGTGCAGCATCAGCGAGGTCCAGACGTCCTCGGACTTCGACTGGGTGTACATGCCGCCGATGTCGAGCACGGCGGCGCGCCGGAACAGCACGTTGGTGCCGACGCAGAAGGCGGCGTTGAACTCGGTGCGGCCGGGCTGGATGAACCGGTAGAACATCGACTGCATGTAGCCCGCTCCGCGGGAGATGATGTTGTGCATGTTTCCGTAGGTCTGCGGCGTCTGCACGAAGGCGACGTTGGCGTCGACCATGAACGGCAGGGTCTCCTCGAGGAAGTCCGGCTGGGGCACGAAGTCGGCGTCCAGGATGACGAAGAAGTCGCCCTTGGCCACGGTCAGCGCGTTGTTGACGTTGCCCGCCTTGGCGCCGTGATTGGTCAGCCGGCGGATGTAGCCGATCCGCAGCCGCGCGGCCAGGTCGCGCACGGCGTCGGACTTGCCGTCGTCCAGGATCCAGGTGTTGTGCGCCCCGCGGACGGCCTTGGCCGCCTCCGCGGTGCGCCGGATCACCTCGATCGGCTCGCCGTAGACGGTGATCAGGACGTCGACGCTCACCTCCTCGCCGTCGATGTGCAGCGGCCATCCGGTCGGATCGTCGGTGAGGCGCAGCCGCTCGTTGAGCGTCGGGTCGTAGAGCGTGCGCTGGGTCTCGTGGAAGGCGAAGGTGCGTGGGTCGCGATGACCCGCCAGGATCGCCCACATCGCCATCAGTGCGTGGAAGATCAGGATCGTCTCGGCCACGATCACCATGGCCCAGGGCAGGATGTCGCCCCGGTTGTTCGGATTCAGTAGGAACCAGGCGTAGGCCAGGATGCCGAGCGTGGCCGCGATCGACACGGCGATCATCACCGGGCCGTACGGATTCCTGGTTCGCACGCGTCGGACGTCCGGCACGAGGCCGTCGACGGACGCGAAGTCGTCGGCAATTACAGGTGTAGACATGACTCTCCCCCCGAAGAGCATCGTCGTTGAGATGACCCTGTCCGCGCTCCCGACGCGGAGTGGGTCCACCCGGCCCGTGCTCCCGACACGGGCTGGGTCAGCGGCCGGTGAGGCCGGCGTCGGAGGTCCGGGCGATCGTCCCTGCCCTCCGGCTACCACTCAAGGTAAGCATGAGCCGGGCCGGAAAGCAAAATATTGGTGTTACAAACTAAAAACAACGCGGCGGCGTCCGCCGCGGCTCACTCGCCGCGGTTGCGCGAGGCCAGCTCGCGGGCGGCATCCCGGTTCGCGTCGCGCTCGGCGATGGACTGCCGCTTGTCCCAGGCCTTCTTGCCGGTGCCGACGGCAATCTCGACCTTGGCGTAGCCGTCCAGGAAGTACAGCGCCAGCGGCACGATCGTCCGCCCGGACCCGGTCGTGGCCCGCTCCAGCTTCTCGATCTCACGGCGGTGCAGCAGCAGCTTGCGGTTGCGCCGAGCGGCGTGATTGGTCCAGGTGCCGAACGCGTATTCGGGGATGTGCGCGTTGCGCAGCCACACCTCGCCGTCGTCGACGGTGGCGAACGCGTCGGCCAGCGACGCTCGCCCCGAGCGCAGCGACTTCACCTCGGTGCCGGTCAGCACCAACCCGGCCTCGAACCTGTCGCCGAGGTGGTAGTCGTGCCGTGCCCGCCGGTTCTGGGCGACCATGATCCGCCCCTTCTCACGTGGCATGGTCGCACGCTCCCCTTCTCAGGTGCCGATTCGATGGAGCCTCAGACTATCAAGCCCACCCGGTGACCCGATCAGGGGATGTAGCTCATCGGGTTGACGACGCCGCCGTTGACGTAGACCTGGAGGTGCAGGTGGCAGCCGGTGGACAATCCGGTGGTGCCGACGTAGCCGATCAGCTGACCCTGCTTGACCCGCTGCCCGGCGCGGACGACGATCCGCGACTGGTGGGCGTAGCCGGTCGAGACGTACCTGCCCTTGATCAGGCCGTGATCGATCACGGTGTAGTTGCCGAAGCCGCCCTGCCGACCGGCGCTGGCCACCCGGCCGCTGTTGGCGGCGTAGAGCGGGGCGCCGCAGGCTGCGCCGAAGTCGGTGCCTCGGTGCATCCGCCAGATGTGCAGGATCGGGTGGTAGCGCAGGCCGAAGGGCGAACCGGGCGAAGCGTTGACCGGGCGGATGAACCCGCGGGACGACTCCCGGCTGGGCACGTACTTCTTGCCGGCCTTCTTCGCCGCGGCCCGGCGCCTGGCCTCCGCCGCGGCGGCCTTCTTGCGGGCGATCTCGGCCCGGCGCCGGATCTCGGCGCCGATCGCGGCGTCCTGCGCCTGCAGCTTGCGGTGCTGAGCCTGCTCGGCCGCCAGATCGGCCTGGGCGGCCTTGCGCGCCTTGGCCAGCTTCGCGACGCTCGCGGCCACGCCGTTCCTGGCCGCGGCGGCCTTGCCCTGCAGCACCTTCAGCCGGGCCAGGTTGGCCTGGGCCTCGGCCTTGTCGGCCGCGATCTGCTTCTCGACCGCCGCCTGCGCCTTCTGTGCGGCCTCCAGCTTGGCCTGCAACTGCCGCAACCGGGTCATCTGGGCGCTGGTGGCGTCCAGGATCGTCGTCGACCACTGCAGCCGCTGCGACAGGTCGCCGGTGTCGGCCGAGTCGAAGACCACGGTGAGCCCGACCAGGTCGGTCTGCTGCTGGTACGCCTCGCGGGCCGCCTGGCCCATCAGCCGCAGTTGTGCGTCCACCTCGGCCTTGGCGGCGGCCACCGCCTTCTTGGCGGCGGCCAGCTTCGCCCGCGCGGCGGCGAGCCGGCGTCCGATGGCGGCGTCGACGGCGCGGGCCTCGTTCACCGCGTCGTTCGCGGCCGCGAGACCGCGTTGCGCCTTGGCCAGGGCGGCCTGCGCCTTGGCCAGGTTCCGCACTGCCTTGGAGACCTCGGCCTTGGACTCGGCAACGTCCGACTTCGACGAGACGATCGCCTTGCGCACCTGGTCGCGCCTGTCCTTCAGGTCGTCCGCTCCGGCGGGCGTGCCCAGGCTCACGGTCAACCCGATCGCCAGTGCGGCGATCAGCGGACGCAGCAGGCGCAGCGACGTCGGAAGCGGCTTGTCCTTCGTGGTTCGGCAGGTGGGGGAAGACACCTGGTTCACGATGAGGCCCCAATCAGTTGGATGAGGGCCTCGCGCAGCTCAGACCCTCAAGTACTTTCGAGTGGCTATCAACGTCGGGACGACCGAGAGGACGACACCAACGGCGATAACCCCGAGCATTGCCAAACCGACGTGCGACCAGCCAATCCACTCGACACTCTTGAGTGAGGGTTGAGCCTTGTCGATGATCAGGAACTTTTGCACCGCAGC
>CALMIQ010000398.1 GCA_937863965.1 uncultured Micropruina sp. | reverse complement strand
CTCAGTCGTCGGCGATGACCAGCAGCATCGTGCCCTGCGGATCGCGCAGATACGCGACGCGTTCACCCCACGGTGTGTCGGTGGCCCCGACGACCACCGCCCCGCCGGCGCCCGGCGCGGCGGCGATGGCCGCGTCCAGGTCGGGGACGTAGATGCACAGATCCACCGCGTGTCCGGTGGCCGGCAACGGGGTCTCCCCGTACATCGCCGGCCCGGCGCCCAGCCCGATGGCCAGGCTGGATCGTCCGACCCGCAGGGTGAGGTAGACCGGCTCGCCGGTCGCGGGGAACTGGTAGACCGGCTCGGCCGCGAACACCGTCTCGTAGAAGCTCCGCACCGGCGCGATCGCGTCGACGTTGAGGATCGGGAAGAGTTCACCACGGGCCATTCCCGGACGCTACACCCACGATCCGCGGTCACAGCAGGGTCAAAGCAACCCCTCATCGCCCCGACAGCGGCGCCCCGGAACGTAGCGGGCATGACTACGACAACCATCGACTCACCCGGCGCGCCACCCCGGGCGCCGCAGCCGCCGAGCGCCGACCGGCCGTCCGGGCTATCCCCGCTCGTCGGACGCCTCTCGCTGGCGCTCACCCTGCTCGCGGTCGCCGCGCTCTACACCTGGAACCTGTCGGCGTCCGGCTACGCGAACTCGTTCTACTCGGCCGCGGCGCAGGCCGGTGCGCAGTCCTGGACGGCCTTCTTCTACGGCTCGCTGGACGCCGGGAACTCGATCACCGTCGACAAGACGCCCGCCTCGCTGTGGCTGATGGCGCTGTCGGTGCGCATCTTCGGGCTGAGCTCGTGGAGCATCCTGCTGCCGCAGGCACTGCTGGGCGTGGCGTCCGCCTGGATCCTGTACGGCACGGTGCGCCGCTCGCTGGCCCGCGGCGGCTCGGCCCGGCGGGCGCACTGGGCCGGGATCGTGGCCGCGCTGGCCTTCGCGCTGACGCCGGCGGCCACGCTGATGTTCCGGTTCAACAATCCGGACGCCCTGATGGTGTTCTGCTACGTCGCGGCGGCGGCGCTCACCCTGCGGGCCGCGGAGACCGCGTCCCGCGGGCGGCTGGCGCTGGCCGGCGCGCTGATCGGGCTGGGTTTCCTGGCCAAGATGCTGCAGGCCTTCGTGATCCTGCCGTCGCTGGTGCTGGCCTACGCGATCGCGGCGCCGGCGTCGGCGCGCAAGAAGGTCGTCGACCTGCTGACGGCGTTCGGCGCGATGGTGCTCGCCTTCGGCTGGTGGGTGGCGATCGTCGAGCTGGTTCCCGAGTCCTGGCGGCCCTACATCGGCGGCTCGCAGACCAACTCGATCCTGGAGCTGACCTTCGGCTACAACGGGCTGGGTCGGCTGAACGGCAACGAGACCGGCTCGGTCGGCGGCGGGCAGTGGGGCCAGACCGGCATCCTGCGGATGTTCGTGACCGTCTCGGGCCAGATGGCGTCGTGGCTGATCCCGGCCGCGTTGCTGCTGGTCGTCGCCGGCCTCGTCCTGCTCGGACGGCGGGCCTGGGCCACCAGTCTGCGCGCCGGGGCGGAGACGCATGCCACCCGGACCGCCGGCGCGCTGGCCCTGTTCGGCAGCTGGCTGGTGATCAACACGCTGGTCTTCAGCTTCATGGCCGGCATCTACCACGACTACTACACGGTCGCGCTGGCCCCGGCGATCGGCGCCGGCCTGGCGCTCGGCGGCGCCGTCGCCTGGACGCATCGGCGGACCTGGCTCGGACGCGGCGCGCTCGCCCTGGCCGCCCTGGCGACCGCGGCCTGGGGAATGGCGCTGGCCTCGGTCGCCGGCGGGATCTACCTGGCGGTGTCGGTGGGTGCCGCGGTCGTCCTGGCCGGCTTCGCCGCGGTCGTGGCGTTCGGACGCGCCCTGGCCCGGCCGCTGCAGGCGGCGGCCCTGGGTGGTGCCGTGGTGGCGGCGCTGGCCGGACCGGCCGCCTACTCGCTGAACACCGCGGCCACGCCGCACACGGGTTCGATCGTCACCGCGGGCCCGGTCCGCACCGGCCTGCTCGGCGGCAACGGCGGTCCCGGCGGTGGCGGTGGACCGGGCGGCGGCCAGGACGGCGGACGCCCCGGCGGCGGACAACGCGGCCAGAACCAGCCCGGCACGACGCAGGGCGGCGGCCAGGGTGGCGGCACGCAGGGCGGTCCCGCGCAGCCCGGCGGAACCCAGGGTGGCGCGCAGGGTCAGCCCGGCGGATCCACCCAGGGTCAGGGCGGCGGAACGACGCAGGGCCGCGGACGGGGCGGCGGCGGTGGAGCGGGCGGGCTGCTGAACGGCGCCTCGGTGTCGTCGGAGCTGCTCGGCCTGCTGACCACCGACGCCGGCGAGTTCACCTGGGTGGCGGCCACCACGGGCGCGCAGAACGCCGCCAGCTACCAGCTGGCCAGCGGCTACCCGGTGATGGCGATCGGCGGATTCAACGGCTCCGACCCCTCCCCCACGCTGGAGCAGTTCCAGGCCTGGGTCGCCGAGGGGAAGGTGCACTACTTCATCGGCGGCGGCAACTTCCGCGGCCAGAACGGCGGCAGCGGCGCGGCGTCCGAGATCGCGTCCTGGGTGCAGCGTAACTACACCGCGACCACGGTGGGCGGGGTCACTGTGTACGACCTGACGGCGGCGAAGTGAGCACGGCCATGACCCTGATCGAGGACACCACCCGCCGGACGGGGACCCGCCCGGCCCGGCTGGCCAGCGTCGACATCGTCATCCCGGTCTACAACGAGGCCGTCGACCTGGAGCGGTCGATCCGGCGGCTGACCGCCTTCCTGGACGAGTCGCTGCCCTACCGGCACCGGGTCACCATCGCCGACAACGCCTCCACCGACGACACCCTGGCGATCGCCCGGCGGCTGGCGGCCGAGCTGGACGGCGTCCGGGTCGTGCACCTGGACGCCAAGGGCCGCGGCCGGGCGCTGAAGCAGACCTGGCTGGCCAGCGACGCCGACGTGGTCGCCTACATGGACGTCGACCTGTCCACCGACCTGGCCGCGCTGCCGCCGCTGCTCGCTCCCCTGCTCAGCGGTCACTCGGACGTGGCGATCGGAACCCGGCTGGCGCGGGGTTCGCGGGTGGTCCGCGGACCGAAGCGCGAGCTCATCTCGCGGGCCTACAACCTCATCCTGCGCGGGACGCTACGGGTGTCGTTCAGCGACGCCCAGTGCGGCTTCAAGGCGATGCGGGCCGACGTGGCGCAGCGGCTGCTGCCGCTGGTCGAGGACACCAACTGGTTCTTCGACACCGAACTGCTGGTGCTGGCGCAGCGGGCGGGGCTGCGGATCCATGAGGTGCCGGTGGACTGGACCGACGACCCGGGCACCACGGTCGACATAGTCGCCACCGCGGCCGAGGACCTGCGCGGGGTGTGGCGGCTGCTCCGCGGGCTGACCACCGGACGGATCCCGATCGGGCTGGTGCGCGCCGAGTTGGCCCGGCGCGGGCCCACCCGGCCGGTCGCCGGCGTCCCGGCCGGGCTGCTCGGCCAGCTGGTCCGCTTCGCGGCGATCGGGGTGGCGTCCACCCTGGCCTACGTCGTGCTGTACCTGCTGCTGCGGACGGCGATGGACGCCCAGGCGGCGAACCTGGCCGCCCTCGCCACCACCGCGGTGGCGAACACCGCCGCCAACCGGATCGTCACCTTCGGCGTCCGGGGTTCGGACGGCCTGCTCACCCATCACGCCACCGGGCTGCTCGCCTTCGTGGTGGCGCTCGGCCTGACCGGCGGCTCCCTCGCCGCGCTGCACCTGCTGGTGCCGGACGCCCCGCGCTGGGCCGAGTTGGGCGTCCTGGTGCTGGCGAACGCGTTCGCCACCGCCGTCCGGTTCGCCTCGCTGAAGCTGGTGATGGGCGGACGCCCGGCCCGGACGTCCGAGCTCGTGAGATCCCGGCGTTCGCCGGGATGACGGAGCGGGCGTACCGGGATGGCGGAGCGGGGCGTACCGGCATGACGGAGCGGGGCGTACCGGGATGACGAAGCGGGGCGTACCGGGATGACGGAGCGGGCGTACCGGGATGACGGAATGGGGCGTACCGGGATGACCAGCCTGGTCCGTCATCCCGGGCCCCGACCCGGGATCTCCGTCCCAGTGGCGCGCTCCTCCGCACCCTCCCTAGACTCCCGACGTGGTGAATGTCGGCGATCCCCCCGTGGTCGCGCAGGTGGTCCGGAACGGGTTCGTCGAATCGACCCACCGCGGGATCGTGGTGATCACCCGGGCGGACGGCTCCGTGTCGTACAGCCGCGGCGACTACACCAGCAACATCCTGCCCCGCTCGTCGCTGAAACCGATCCAGGCGCTGGCGATGGTCCGCTGCGGGCTGGCGGTGCCGTCCGATCAGCTGGCGGTGGCCTGCGCCAGCCACTCCGGCGAACCGATGCACCTGCGGACGGTGCTCGACCTGC
The DNA here is from genome assembly GCA_937863965.1 of uncultured Micropruina sp. Taxonomy (GTDB): domain Bacteria; phylum Actinomycetota; class Actinomycetes; order Propionibacteriales; family Propionibacteriaceae; genus Micropruina. The sequence goes on along the minus strand of CALMIQ010000398.1, from coordinate 842 downwards.
TGCACGGCGCCGGGCTCGATGAGAGTTACCTGCGCAACACCCCCGACCTGCCGCTGATGGACGCCCAGCGCAACGAGTGGATCGCCGCCGGGCGTCCGCCGAGTTCGCTGGCCCAGAACTGCTCGGGCAAGCATGCGGCGATGCTGGCCACCTCGGTACTCAACGACTGGCGCCTGGACACCTACCTGCACCGCGGCCATCCCGCCCAGCAGGCGGTGATCGAGACCATCCGCAGCTTCCGTGAGCGGGTCGCCTGGACGTCGATCGACGGCTGCGGCGCCCCGGCCCTGGCGGTCGACCTGGTCGGCCTGGCCCGGATGTTCGGCGTCCTCGCCTCCGCCTCCGGCGGCGCCGAGAAGGAGGTCGCGGACGCCATGCGCGCCCACCCCGAGCTGGTCGGCGGCACCGGCCGGGACGTCACCGACCTGATGCGCGGCGTGCCCGGGATGATCGCGAAGGACGGCGCCGAGGGCGTCTACGCGGCGGGTCTGCCGGACGGCCGCGGCATCGCGATCAAGATCACCGACGGCGCCATCCGGGCCCGTCCGGTGGTGATGGGCGCCGTGTTGCGCCGGCTGTGGCTGGGCGACGCCAAGCTGCGCGCCCGGATGATGGACATGCCGATCTACGGCCGGGGCCAGGTCGTCGGCGCGGTGATCCCGATCGACATCTGAGCGGCACCGGTCACGTCATCCCGGGCTCTGCCCCGGGATCTCCCACCGAGGGTCTGGACCAGCGCAGAGATCCCGGCGTTCGCCGGGATGACGAACGGCCGGCATGACGAACGGCCGGCATGACGAACCGCCGGCATGACGAACCGCCGGCATGACGAACCGCCGGGA
>CALMIQ010000397.1 GCA_937863965.1 uncultured Micropruina sp. | reverse complement strand
GCTCCGCGTCCACAACTTCGCGATCTCCCTCGACGGCTTCGGCACCGGTGAGGGCCTGAGTCTTCAGGAACCCTTCGGTCACGCCGGCGAGCGGCTACACGAGTGGATGTTCGCCACCGACTGGTGGGAGTCCGGAGGAAGCAAGGGCGTCGACGACGTCTTCGCGCGACAGCACGGGCCGAACATCGGTGCCGAGATCATGGGCGCCGGCAAGTTCGGCTACCCGGGCTGGCACGACGATCCCGACTGGCGCGGCTGGTGGGGCCCCAACCCACCGTTCCACACACCGGTCTTCGTGCTTACCCATCACCCGCGCCCCTCGATCGAGATGGAGGGCGGCACCACCTTCCACTTCCTGGACGCCTCGCCCGCCGAGGCGCTGGAGGCCGCTCGGGCGTCCGCGAACGGCCAGGACGTCCGGCTCGGCGGCGGGGCGGAGACGATCCGCGCGTTCCTCGCGGCCGGGCTGGTGGACTACCTGCACGTCGTCGTGACGCCCATCGTGCTCGGACGCGGCTCCCGACTCTGGGAGGGGCTGGAGGGCCTCGAGAAGGACTACCGGATCGAGGCGACCTCATCCCCGGCCGGGGTCACCCACCTGACCTTCACGCGCTAGACCGAGCGATCAGGCCCTCACTGCGAGCCGCCTGCCGAGACTGCCCCATGGCAGGCCGGGGGCTGCCGAGGGCCGACTCCCGGCAGTACGCTCGGCGCACACCGGTGCCGCACCTCGCAGCGAGCGACGCAGCACACCGGCGAGGAGGCAGCGCGACATGGCCGAGGGAAGCGGCACCAAACAGGATCCGTGGCAACTGACGACCCCTCCCGGATCCAGTTCCTACACGATGTATCGCGACGACGAGGCCGACCCGCCCGCCCTGGTCTGCGTCGTCGGATCGACCACGCTGAGATACCGATCGAGGGCGATCGAAGATCTGCACGCCTGGCTGGTCGAGCAGGGCGACTGGGTTCCCCTGGGCGCCGCGGACGAGAAGAAACCCGCCGCGGAGGGGACCGTCGAGGCCTGGGGGCGGTCCGAGTCGAACCCGGTCGGTGGCTGGTACGGGCTCCGCAACGGCTACCGCGGCCGGTTCGGCATGTACCTGCCGCCGTTGCTCGAGGCACTCGGGCTGGCCGAACTCACCCATGACGCCCGCAACAACCGGATGCGGGCCCGCACCTGAGCCCGCCGAATCATCGTGATCGCTGCGTCAGCACTTCCGCGGTAGCGATCCTGACCGGTGACGATCTCGCGCCCCCGTTGACTCACACCACATGAGGCAGCGCGCGCTGGCTACCGCAGCAACCGGTCGACCAGGACGTCCACCGCATGGTCGGGGTCGACCTGCTCATCGATCGGGACCGTGAGTTGGTCGAGAATGAGCCCGTCGAGCGCGTAGTGGAAGAGCACGATCTCCCAGCGGCCGCCGGGCAGGCCGGCCTGGGTGTTGAATGCCACATCGGCGTCCAGGCCGGTCCGCAGCCAGGTGGCCACCGCCTCCGCGACGGAAGCCGTCCGCGCCGCCTCGATCCGCAGCTCGAACAGCGCCAGCGTGGCGTCCCGGTCGCCGGTCAGCCGATGGACGATGTCCCGCAGGTAGTCCGCGAACAACTCAGCACCCCGCGGACGCCGGGCGAGCTCGGCATGGACGTCCGGGTCGGGGCTCAGCCGCTCGCCGATCCGACGCAGGATCGCCTCGATGATGTCGTCGCGCGAACCGAAGTAGTTCGAGGCGGTCCCCCGCGGCACCTCGGCCTCGGCGTCGATCGCCCGATGAGTCAGTCCGCGGGAACCCTGCCGAGCCAGCACGCGGACGGCCGCATCGGCCAGCCGGGTCCGTCGTCCGGGGTTGCGCGCCACACCGCCACTATAGCTATTCACGACAGTTGTCGTGGTAGCCTCAATCACGACAGCTGTAGTGAAAGGAGTCCCCATGCGTGAGTTGATCTACTACGTCGCGGTGTCCGTCGACGGATTCATCGCGGAACCCGATGGCGGCTACGGGGCCTTCCTGGCCGAGGGCGACCACATGGACGTCGTGCTCGGCGAGTTCGCCGACGCCGTCCCCGCCCACGGCCTCACAGCCCTCGGCAAGCAGGCTCCCCGCACCCGGTTCGACACCGTGATCCAGGGCTGGCGCAGCTACGAACTGGCCCTCGCGGTCGGCATCGAACGCCCCTACGCCCACCTGCGCGAGTACGTCGCCACCCGCTCCTCGCACCCTCCGGTCGACGGCGTCACCTTCACCGCGGACGCCCTCGCAACCGTCCGCGAACTCAAGGGCCAGGACGGCCTCGGCATCTACCTGTGCGGAGGCGGCGAGCTCGCCGGGTCGCTGCTTCCCGAGATCGATCGGCTGATCCTGAAGCGCAGCCCGGTGGTTCTCGGTGCCGGTATCCCGATGTTCGGCGCCGCCGAGCCCGCTCCCCACGCCTTCCACCTCATCGACGTCCGGCGTTTCGAATCCGGGGTGCTGATCGAGGAGTACGAACGGGCCGACTAGCCCGGCGGCTGTGGCCGCGAGAGCGAGCCACTCCCCGCTGCTGGTCACCGTCAGTTCAGTGCCTCATCCTCGTCCGGTTCGGCGTCACCGTCGAGAACCAGCAGGAGGCCGTGTGCCACAGCCCCTCGCAGAGCGGGAGGAACCGTAAAGCTTCCGTCGTCGCTCGGTTCCAGGACGCCGACCTGTTCGAGGTACCCCAAGGTACGGAGCGTTCGTGCCGCCAGAATGTCGTCGAACGGGGACATCGTGCTCAACTCTATCGGATGGTCTGGGCTCAAGGCCTGCATAACGCGCGCGATCGCCAGCGCCGTCACCCGGTCACCGAAGTAGAAGTTGCGTTGGGCCTCATCGAGGAGGATTCCCGCAGTGACCAGGCCGATCACGTCCATGGCGATGTCTTCGGGCGGCAGATCTTCGGCCAGCCACGCAGCGGCGGCCGGCCCCGGTCGGACCCTCGTGCCTGCCCGCTCGAGCAGTTCAGCGGTGTGGAGCGCCTCCCACCAGTGCGGCAGCACGGGAACCTCGCCCATGGACATGGCACGGATCGTGGCCGGAGCCGCCGCCGGTTCATCGAGCTCGAAGAGGCCCGGCTCGCTGAGCTCGGCGGGTTGCTCCGTCGCTCTCCGGCCGTTGACCCCGATCGCGGAGACGTTCAGCATCCCGGCCGCGGCCGCGATGTCGACCCGGCGGACGCCGCCCGACGGCGCCACCTGACGCCCCGGTCCGATCCAGTTCAGCAGATCGCCCACCTTGGCGACGATGAGGGTCGCCGCCAGCGCGGCTCTGCGTTCCTCCGGGTCGAGTTGCTCGGCCGCCGCGACCGCCTGGGAGAGCACATAGGATGCGGGATCCAACCCGGCCAGCACCTCTTGGACCAACCGCAGCAGAGGTTCCCACGCCGTCCCATCGCCCTCGAAGGTGGACAGCCGGAAGCAGACGTAATCGGCCACCACGGCGAGTACCGCGGCAGTCGCGCCCAGCTGCTCGGCATCGTCGCCGTCGCCAACGTCGAGCACTGCCGCGAGCAGTTCGCTGAGACCGTCCGGATCATCCGGATCGACGCCCAGCTGACCGCAGACTCGCAGCAGTCCGCGGAACGCGGCCACCTCATCGTCGACGCTCGGCGCGGCGATGACTTCCTGCTGACCCAGCCACGCCTCAAAGCCGCGGAGCACCCCGCGATCGGACGCGGACAAACCCTGTTCATCCGGACGCCCGCCGCGACTCGTCGTGCGTCGACGTGATAGGCGGGGCACCTGGTGACCGCCGCGCGGGGAGCCACTGTCCGGCGGATCAGATGTGCGGGAGTTCGGCATCCGGACAGCCTACGGCTCAAGCTCCAAAGGGTGCGGACGCATCCGCCCTTCTTATCCGCTCTCGCGCGAGATCATGTTCACTGTCCTCGGACCGAGGCTGTCGAGAGAGGGTTGCGCGGCGGCTGAGCTGCCCACCGAACTCCCTCACCTGTCGACGGAGACTGTCCAGGAACGGACCGCGACCGCCGCCTTGCCGCAGGATTCCGGGAGGTCGTCGTGGGGCTCCAGCGTCAGTCGCACGAGCCAGCGGCGTCCGTCGTGGTGGGTGATCTCGATGAGTTGGCCGGGGTCGGACTCGCGGTCTCGACCTGTGAGGGCGGCTTGGTCTCGACCATCGAGGGTGGCCGGTGCGACGGTGAGCGCGTCGGGCGACCGCTCACCCGTCAGTTCGCGGACGTAGGCCTCGGCTACTGCCCACGAAGGCTCCAGGTGACCTCGTCCCCGGTCGTGCCACGCACCGAACGTCTCGGACGCCAGTTCCCCGGCCTCGGCCGCCCGCAACGCCGCCAAAGCCACCTCGCGGGTGAGCCGGGCCAGCGATTGCCCGGAGGGCAGCACGATCCCGGTGGGCGCGAACCGGTGGCCGCCGGTGTGGGTGCACTCCCACACTCTCCCGGGCGCCGTCCGCTCCAGCTCCAGGGCGATCGGACGCCCCCGCAGCGCGCAGCACAGATCCCGCTTGCCGTTCGCGCACAGCAGCAGGACGCCGCCGTCCAGCCGCTCCAGCCAGCCGACGCGGGCCGCGATCGCGTCAGGGGCACCCTCGGCGAGCAGCTCGAACGGCAACCCGAGCACTTCGTCCGGCTCGGCCACCGAACCGCTCAGCAGCCACGGCGTCCCGGCCAGGCCGCCCGCGACGAGCACCCGCCGCCGGGGATGGTCGGCGTGGTCGGCATGGCTCGCCGGACGCCGGATCAGCAGCGCCCGCCCGCCGGCGCCCAGCGTCGCGGTCTCGATCGCCGCACCCACCGCCGGGTCCAGCCGCGACTGGGTGAACGCCTTCGCACCCCACGGGCCGTTCTGCTCGACCGCGACCCAGAAGTTCGCCCGCGGCGCCGTGCCCCAGGCGGGCAGGCCGGCGTCGTCCCAGGCGAACGAGCAGGTCATCGCGGCATCCGCCGCCAGATCGCCCGCGGCAGGAACGGCGCGACCGAGAACATCGCCCGCAGCTGCCACGGAATCCACAGCTCGACCGGCCCGCCGTCGCGAATCCGCTTCACCACGGCGTCGGCGACCTGCGCCGGCGTAGACGAGAACGGCGCGGGCTCCATGCCCTGCGTCATCCGTCCGATCACGAACCCCGGGCGGGCGATCACCAGGTCGACGCCGCTGCCGTGCAGGGCGTCCGCCATGCCGGATGCGAAGCCGTCCAGGCCCGCCTTCGCCGAGCCGTAGACATAGTTGGCCCGGCGCACGCGCTGCCCCGCCACCGACGAGAAGGCCACCAGCGTGCCTGCCCCGCGCGCCCGCATCGACGCGGCGAGCACGGTCAGCAGCGACGCCTGCGCGACGAAATCGGTGTGCAGAATGCGCACCACCTCGGCGTTGTCGGACTCGGCCAGCGCCTGGTCACCGAGGATGCCGAAGGTCAGTACCGCGATGTCGATCGGTCCGGCCTCGGCCTCGATCCGCTCGACCGTCTCGGCGTGGGCGTTCACCTCGTCGGCCTCGAAATCGACGTGCAGCACCCGCTCGGCACCGCTCAGTTCCGGGCGTTCCCCACCCGGACGCGACGCCAGCACCACCGTGTTTCCGGCGGCCAGCCGGGTGGCGATTTCCAGACCGATCTCGGAACGTCCGCCGAAGACCGCGACCACACTCATCGGGATGCGCCCGTCACAGAGAAGAACGCAGCGCCCGCAGGCGGGTCAGGCTGGACTCGCGACCGAGCAGCTCGATCGACTCGAACAGCGGCGGCGACACCCGCGAACCGGTGATCCCGACCCGCACCGGACCGAACGCGAACCGCGGCTTCAGTCCGAGACCATCGACCACCACCGCCCGGAGCGCCGCCTGGATCTCGTCCGCCCCGAAAGGCCCCAGCTCCTCCAGGGCCGCGATGGACGCGTCCAGCACCTCGCCGGCGTCATTGCCCAGCTGCGCGCGGGCATCGTCGGCCACGACAAGATCGGCGTCCGGGGTGAACAGGAAGGCCAGCTTCGGCAGCGCGTCCGACAGCACCGCGAGCCGCTCCTGGATCAGCGGGGTCGCCTTGCGCAGCAGTTCTACCTTGGCCGGGTCGGGGTCGACCCACTGACCGGTGAACCGCAGGTGCTCGACGATCCGCGCCGCGAGCTCCTCGGCCGACATCGCCCGGATGTACTCGCCGTTCAGCCAGTCCAGCTTCTTCAGGTCGAAGATCGGGCCGACCGTGTTCACCTTGGCCCAGTCGAAACCGGCCACGAACTCCTCGAACGTCGCCACCTCGGTCTCACCGACCGGCGGATAGGCCAGCAGCTGCAGGAAGTTCCGCAGCGCCTCGGGCAGGTAGCCCTGCTCGCGGAACCACATCAGCCGCGCCGCCGGGTTCTTGCGCTTGGAGATCTTCGACTTGTCGGTGTTCCGCAGCAGCGGCATGTGCGCGAACGCCGGCGGGGTCAGCCCCAGGAACCGGTACAACAGGATGTGCTTCGGGGTGGAGCTGATCCACTCCTCACCGCGCACCACATGGGTGATCCCCATCAGGTGATCGTCCACCACCACCGCCAGGTGATAGGTCGGGAAGCCGTCGGCCTTCAGGATCACCTGATCGTCCGGACGCGGCGCGCTCACCTCGCCGCGGATCACGTCCGGGAACGACAGCGGCGCATCGTCGGGGATCAGCATCCGGACCACCGGCGTCGGGC
>CALMIQ010000396.1 GCA_937863965.1 uncultured Micropruina sp. | reverse complement strand
GCCGGCATGACGAACCGCCGGCATGACGAACCGCCGGCATGACGAACCGCCGGGATGACGAACCGCCGGGATCTCGCCGTCTGAGCATCGCGGCGTGCGTCGAGGTGTCAGGACGGCGCCCGCGGGCCACCCTCGGGGGGCGAGGACCCGGCGGCGGGGGCGGCCGGTGGCGACGCCGGGCGCGGGCCCGTCTGCGCCCAGCCGGCCGGGGCGATCGGTGGCGTGCCGGGCGGTGGCGCCGCGACATCGGGTGCGGCGTCCTCGTCCGGCCCCAGGTCGACCACCGGATCGGGGTCGGGCGGGCTGTGGTGATGGGCCGTGGGGGTCATCACCACCGGCACCGCATGCGGCACCACCAGGCCCGGAGGACGCGGCCGCTTGGGATGGTGTTCGGTGGGGGTGCCCGCCGGTCGCGGAGCGGCACCCTGGACATCCGCTGGAGCACCGCCGGAGGGCTGCCAGACCCCATGGTGAACCGGCGCCGGGACGGGGGTGCCGGCCGCGCTGCCGCCACCCGGTGCGGGGGCGGGCTGGTGCTCGGCCGGCGAGGTTCCGCCGGTGCGCGCGGGCCGCGCACCGCCCGCCGGCGCGCCTCGGGAAGGGAATCCGGCCGCCTGGCCGATGGCCCAGATGAACGCGAGGCCCGCGAGGAACGGCAACAGCGAACCGGCCCAGACCACCCAGCCGGCGGCGTCCGACGGGGCGTTCGCCGAACCGGCCTGGTAGCTGGTCCAGCCGAAGCCGATCAGCCAGTGCAGTGTCATCAGGGTGCTGCCGGTCCACAGCAGCGCGCGGCCGCGGCCGATCCGGCGGCCGACGTAGACGGTGGCCGCGACCGTGGCCACCACGAAGATCAGGGTGCGCAGCAGCGCCAACACGATGTCCATCACGGTGCCTCCTGGCACAACCGTATCCCGCCGCCCCGACAGCGGCACCGCGGGACGGGAGGGACGGCCGGGACGGGTTCGCCGGTTCGGTTGCAGGGCACTCCGACCGGGTGTTAGGTAGGTCCATGAGTTCGAAGGTGAACGCGACGACCATGCAGGTGACCAGCCCCGACGACGTTCGCAACGTCGTCCTGATCGGGAACGCGGGGTCGGGCAAGACCTCGCTCTTCGAGCAGCTGCTGAAGGCCCGGGTTCCGGGCTATCGCGGGGAGAAGGAGGACGCCGAGCGGGCGTCCCAGCTGTTCCTGGCCTCGTTCACCACCGGCGACAAGGTGGTCAACCTGCTGGACGCCCCCGGGCATCCCGACTTCGTCGGCGAGCTGCGGGCCGGCATCCGGGCGGCGGACGCCGCGATCTTCGTGATCTCAGCCGCGGACGGCATCGACGGCGCCGCCCAGTCGTTGTGGGACGAGTGCCGCGACGCGAATCTCCCCCGGGTCATCGTGCTCACCAAGCTGGACGCCGGCCATGCCGACTTCGACACCTCGGTCGAGGACTGCCAGAGCGTCTTCGGCGACGGCGTCCGGCCCACCCATGTGCCGACCTTCAGCGGCCCCGGCCAGGTCGCCGGAAACATCGGCCTGCTCACCCTGGAGGAGCACGACTACTCCGGCGACGGCCCGGTGACCCGCACCCTGAACGCCCACGACGACCAGGTGGAGACCTACCGCGGCCCGCTGATCGAGTCGATCATCGCCGAGGCCGAGGACGAGGGTCTGATGGACCGCTACCTCGAGGACGACGAGCATCTCGAGCTGAACCTGCTGCTCGACGACCTGATGAAGGCGGTGGCGACGGCGAACCTGTTCCCGGTGATCCCCGTCCAGACCGGGACCGGGGTCGGCATCGAGGAACTGCTGGCGCTGATCGAGCACGGCTTCCCCACCCCCGGCCTGCATCCCAACCCGCCGCTGACCACCACCGACGGCCAGGTGCTGCCGCAGACCGACTCCGACCCGGCGGCGCCCCTGGTGGCGCAGGTGATCCGGACCACCACCGACCCCTTCGCAGGACGGCTGTCGATGGTGCGGGTCTTCTCGGGCACGCTGAGCACCGACGACGTGGTGCACGTCTCGGGACACCGGTCGTGGGTGCTGGGCCGCGACGACGAGGCGCATCCCGACCACGACAACGAGGAACGCATCGGGCTGATCCAGGGCGCCGTCGGCTCGGAGCTGAAGCCCCGGCCGCAGGCGATCGCCGGCGAGATCGTGCTGCTGCCCAAGCTGAGCACCGCCGAGACCGGCGACACCCTGTCGGCGAAGGACCGTCCCGGCGTGGTCGGGTCCTGGCCACTGCCCGAGCCGCTGCTGCCGCTGGCCATCCGGGCCGCCACCCGCAACGACGAGGACAAGCTGGCCGGCGCCCTGCAGCGGCTGGCCGTCGAGGACTCCAGCGTCCGGCTCGACCGGGGCGCGGGCGACCAGCTGGTGCTCTGGACGACCGGCCAGGCGCACGCCGACCTGCTGCTGGGCCGGCTGGTCGAGCGCTACCAGGTGCGGGTCGAGCAGGAGGAGCTGAAGATCCCGATGCGGGAGACCTTCACCGGCAAGGCCACGGCGCTGGGCCGGCACGTCAAGCAGTCCGGCGGCCACGGCCAGTACGCGGTGTGCAACATCGAGGTCGAACCGCTGGAGCGCGGCACCGGTTTCGAGTTCGTCGACAAGGTGGTCGGCGGCGCCGTCCCCCGGCAGTTCATCCCGTCGGTGGAGAAGGGCATCCGCAACCAGCTGGAGAAGGGCGTCTTCGCCGGTTACCCCATGGTGGACGTGCGGGTCACCCTGTACGACGGCAAGGCGCACTCGGTGGACTCCTCCGACATGGCCTTCCAGATGGCCGGCGCGCTGGCCATCAAGGAGGCGGCCGCGAACGGCGCGGTGGCGCTGCTGGAACCGCTCGACCTGGTCAGCGTGACGGTCGGCGACGAGTACCTCGGTGCCGTGATGACCGACCTGTCCGGACGCCGCGGCCAGCTGCTCGGTTCGGACTCGATCAACGGCAAGTCGGTGGTGCGGGCCCTGGTTCCGCAGGCCGAGCTGGCCCGGTATGCGATCGACCTGCGCGGCATCGGCCACGGCTCCGGCACCTTCACCCGGGAGTTCCACGGCTACGAGCTGCTGCCGGCGTCCCTGCTCGTGAAATACCGCAAGTAGCCGGGACGTCCCGCTCGCCGCGACCACCCGCTGGTCGAGCTCGTCGAGGACCCGTGCGCGCGGGTCGCGGGCCGCGCTCGTCCGACCTCGGACGCCGGTGAGATTACGTCAGATTCGGCACCCGCCTGAGGCGGG
>CALMIQ010000395.1 GCA_937863965.1 uncultured Micropruina sp. | reverse complement strand
CGCAGCCGGATCGAGGACGTCGTCGGCTCCTACGTCACCCTGCGTCCCGGCGGCGGGGGAGCGCTGGTCGGGCTGTGCCCGTTCCACGACGAGAAGACCCCGTCCTTCCGGGTCACCCCGGCCCGCGGCTTCTACTACTGCTTCGGCTGCAACGTGGGCGGCGACGTGATCGGCTTCGTCCAGGCGATCAACAACTGCAGCTTCGTCGAGGCCGTCGAGTTCCTGGCCGACCGGGTCGGCGTCCAGCTGCGCTACACCGAGGGCGGTGGGCCGCGGGTCGAGCCCGGGCTGCGGTCGCGGATCCTGGAGGCGAACCGGCTGGCGGCCGAGTTCTTCGCCGACCAGCTGACCGGCCCCGACGCGGTGGCCGGCCGCCAGTTCCTCGCCGAACGCGGCTTCGACCGGGACGCCGCCGAACACTTCGGGGTCGGCTTCGCGCCGCTCGGCGGACGCGAGCTGGCCAAGCACCTGCGGGCCCACAAGTTCACCGACGACGAGCTGGTCAAGGCGAGCCTGATCCGCGACGGCGGCTGGGACTACTTCCAGTCCCGGCTGATCTGGCCGATCCGGGACGCCGGCCGCTCGGTGCTGGGCTTCGGCGCCCGGCGGCTGTTCGACGACGACCGGATGCCGGCCAAGTACATCAACACCCGCGAGACGCCGGTCTACAAGAAGTCGCACGTGCTCTACGGCCTCGACCTGGCCCGCCAGCACATTGCCAAGAAGAACCAGGCGGTGATCGTCGAGGGCTACACCGACGTGATGGCGGCCCATCTGGCGGGGGTCGACACGGCGGTGGCGTCCTGCGGCACCGCCTTCGGCGACGACCACGCCCGGCTGCTGTCCCGGCTGATCGGGTCGACCGACGCCCTCAAGGGCGAGGTGATCTTCACCTTCGACGGCGACGCCGCCGGCCAGGCCGCCGCCCTGAAGGTGTTCTCCGGTGACCAGCACTTCATCTCGCAGACCTACGTCGCGATCGAACCCAGCGGGCTCGACCCCTGCGACCTGCGCATCCAACACGGGGACGCCGCCGTCCGCGAGCTGGTCGGACGCCGCGAGCCGCTGTACCGCTACGTGATGACCAGCACCATCGCCGGTTTCGACCTCGACCGGGTGGACGGCCGGTTGGGCGCGCTGCGGGCCGCCGCGCCGCTGGTGGGCAGCGTCCGGGACGCCTCCTTGGTCAACGGCTACGTGCACGAGTTGGCCAAGATGCTGGGAGCCGAGGTCGACGAGGTGCGCCGCGAGGTGGCCCGGGCCGGACGCCGCAAGCTGCCGCCCGAGCGTCATCCGGCCCACGACCGGTACCCGGCGGCGGAACCGCCGCCGCAGGACGAGCCGAGCCTGCTCGGCCTGCCGATGCCGAACCCGCGCGACCGTTCGCTGGAGGTGGAGCGCGGCACCCTGCGACTGATGGTGCGCGCCCCCGAGGTGTTCGCCGCCGGCTGGAACGCGGTCGGTGCCGACGACTTCACCCACCCGGCCTACCGGGCCATCTTCGCCGCGATCGCCGGGGCCGGCGCGCCCGCCGCCGACTGGCCGCAGCCCGTGTTGGCCGCCGACGCCGACCCGACCGTGGCGTCCGTGGTCGCGGCGCTGGCGACCGAGCCGTTGCTGCGTCCGGCCAGCCCCGGTTACGCCGCCGAGTACGTGGCGAAGCTGCGGCTGCTGAGCGTGGCCCGCTCGATCGCGGCGCTGAAGTCGAAGCTGCAGCGGACGAACCCGGTCGACGACCAGGTCAGCTACAACCGCATGTTCGCCACCCTGCTCGAGTTGGAGAAGCAGCGCCGTGAGCTCAACGAGGTGGCCGCGGGCCCCGCGATCTGACTTTGTGAGCCGTCCACAGACATCGGTGTTGTCCCGATGTTGCCTGCACATTCGCGCCGGCGGCATTCCTCACGCCCGCCAGGCTGGCGAGCATCGGCTGCATGAGCGATGCGACACGGGTGTTGACGGCGGAGGAAGAGGTCGAGCTGGCGAAGGCGATCGAGGCCGGACTGGTGGCCGGTGAGTCGTTGCGGCACGGTGACCACGCGGTCCCGGCCGGGGACCTGATGGCGGTGCAGCGGGCCGGAGATCGGGCCTGGCAGCGGTTTCTGCTCGGCAACGTCCGGTTGGTGCAGACCATCGCCGGCCAGGAGGCCAGGCGTTCGACGGCCGGCTTGGACGAGCTGTTCCAGGAGGGCTTCCTCGGGCTGGCCGAGGCCCTGCTGCGCTGGGACTTCGCGGCCGGCTACCGGTTCAGCACCTACGCCGCGCAGTGGATCCGGCGGCGGGTGGTGAACGCGGCCGTCGACCAGTGGGTGCCGGCCTCCACCCGGACGGCGCTGCGCGCCCGCGGCGTCCGATGCCTGGCCGATGAACTCACCGTCGAGCTGCGGCGCAGCGTCACCGACGGCGAACTGGCCGGGCTGCTGGGCCGCAGCGAGCGCTGGGTGGCGCAGATGCGTGCCCTGCCGCCGATGACGTCCTTGGAGCCCGAACTGGTGGCCGAGTCGGCGTCGGCGCCCGAGCCGGACGCCGACGTCCGGGCCCTGCTGTCCGGGCTGCCGTGGCCGGAGGCGCAGGTGGTCAGGACCCGGTTCGGGCTGGACGGACGTCCCGCGTTGCGGCAGCGTGCGGCCGCGGAGGCGCTGGGGCTCTCGCTCAGCACGCTGCGGCGCTACGAGGCGCGGGCGCTGCGTCGGCTGCGCGGCTGGCTGCTGGCCGAGCGGGCGGCCTGAGCATAATGGCGCCATGGGCCTCTTCGACCGTGCCGGGCTGCCGGCCGCCGACTTCCGCAGTCTCACCGAGGCGGTCGGACGCCGCGTCCGCGTGCTGGCCTGGGCACGCGGCGCCGACGGACCGGTGGTCGGCCTGGCCGACCGGCTGGCCGTCCGCGGCCCGGACGCCTGGCGGTTCATCGGCTGGCACGAGGTCGCCTCCGGCGGCTGGGATGCCGAGACCGGCCGGCTGCGCTGGCGGCTGATCGACGGCGTCCGCGATGACCTGGTCCTGGACGGCCCGGGCTTGCTGCCCGAGTTGTTCCGCGAGCGGGTGGAGGCCAGCATCGTCGTCCAGGAACGCCTCGAACTGGCCAGGGGCCGGGTGGCGCTCATCGCGGCCCGTCGCCGTCTCGGGGACGAGCATGCCCCGCTGACGTGGTCCATATCGCGCCACGGCGGCAGCTTCGACAGCGCCCAGGCCGACCAGGCGGATGCCGAGCTGGCCCGGCTGCGGGCCGAATACGACATCGCGTGACGGTTCTGCTAACGTTTCTTCTCGCGCGCAGCGCCGATCCCCTGTAGCTCAATTGGCAGAGCATCTGACTGTTAATCAGAGGGTTCCTGGTTCGAGTCCAGGCGGGGGAGCCA
>CALMIQ010000394.1 GCA_937863965.1 uncultured Micropruina sp. | reverse complement strand
AGCGGCTCGGGTTCGCCCGCGCGCACCTGTCGGCGCGGGTGGGGGAGCTGTCCGGCGGCCAGAAGCGGCGGCTGCAGCTGCTGCTGGTGTTGCTGTCCGAGCCGAACGTGCTGATCCTCGACGAGCCGTCCAACGACGTCGACACCGACATGCTGGCGGCGATGGAGGACCTGCTCGACTCGTGGCCGGGCACCCTGCTGGTGGTCTCCCACGACCGCTACCTGGTCGAGCGGGTCACCGATCAGCAGTTCGCGATCATCGACGGACGCCTGCGGCACCTGCCGGGCGGCGTGGAGGAGTACCTGCGGCTGCGGGCCGCGCAGGTGTCCGGCGGGTCGTCCGGCGGGGGGTCCTCGAGCTCGACCGGCGGTGCGGCGTCCGGACCCGTGGCGGAGTTGTCGGGCGCCGAGTTGCGGGCGCTGCAGAAGGAACTGGCGTCCGTCGAACGCCGGATCGCCCGGCTGACCGACGAGATCCACGCCGCCCAGACGGCGCTCGCCGAACACGACCACGCCGACTACGTCGGCTTGGCCGCCACGATGGCCGAGATCGGCCTCCAGCAGACCCAGGTGGCAGAACTCGAGGAACGCTGGCTGGAACTGTCGGAGCTGATCGACTAGGGCCGGGGCACTAGCCCCGCGACCCGCCGGCGGCGGACGGCGGCTCAGCGCGGCTGGCGTCCCACCCCGGCCAGGGCGTCGGCCGCGCGGACCAGCGCCAGGTGGGAGAACGCCTGCGGGAAGTTCCCGACCTGCCGTTTCGCGACCGGATCGTATTCCTCCGACAGCAGCCCCAGGTCGTTGGTCAGGGAGCACAGCCGCCGCATCAGTGCCCGGGCGTCGCCGGAACGGCCCGAGGTCGCGTACTGCTCGGCCAGCCAGAACGAGCAGGCCAGGAAGGGGTGCTCCCCGCCGGGCAGGCCGTCCACCCCGGTGTCGGTGCGATACCGGAGCACGAGGCCGTCGCGGATCAGGGTGTCCTCGATGCGCTCCACGGTGGCCAGCATCCGCGGGTCGTCCGGCGGGCAGTAGCCGACCTGAGGCAACAGCAGCAGCGCCGCGTCGACCTCGTCCGTGCCGTAGTACTGGGTGAAGTGGCCGTTCCGGACGCCGTGGGCGTCGATCTCGTCGCGGGCCTGCCGCCGCAGCGCGCGCCAGCGCTCCACGGGCCCGTCCAGGCCGTGTTCCTCCACGGCGCGGACGGCGCGATCGAACGTCGCCCACACCATCACCCGTGAGTGGGTGAACAGCCGGGGTTCGCCGCGGATCTCCCAGATGCCGTTGTCGGGTCGTTCGAACTGCTCCGCCGTGTACTGCACCAGGTGTTTCTCCAGGGGCCAGGAGAATGCCGACTCCGTGAGCCCGCGGTCGCGGCCGGCGGAGAGCGTCACCATCACCTCGCCCACCACGTCGGCCTGATACTGCAGGGCGGCGCCGTTGCCGATCCGGACGGGCCGGGAGCCGGCGTAGCCCGCCAGCCCCGGCAGTTCGCGTTCGGGCAGGTTCCGCTCCCCGGCGAGCCCATACATGATCTGCAGGTCGGCGGGGTCGCCGGCGACCGCGCGCAGCAGCCACGTCCGCCAGTGGTCCGCCAGCGCGAGGAAGCCGTGCGCCAGCAGCGCCTCGAGGGTCAGCGCGGCATCGCGCAACCAGACGAACCGGTAGTCCCAGTTGCGCTGCCCACCGAAGTCCTCGGGCAGGGACGTGGTCGCGGCGGCCGCGATGCCGCCGGTGTCGTGGTTGGTGAGGGCCCGCAGGACCAGCAGCGAGCGCACCACTTCCGCGCTGTGCACGCCGCCGTGCTCGATCCGGTCGGCCCAGGACTGCCACCACTCGCGGGTCTGTGCCGCCGCCCGGTCCACCTCCAGCGGTTCCGGCACCGGGCGGAACGACGGGAACCAGGTCAGGGTCAGGGCCACGCTCTGGCCGGCGCCGACCTCGAACGTTCCCCGATGCCGGTGCCCGTCGGCGTGCAGTCGGACGCCGCGCAGGACGACGGCGTCCGGACCCGCCATCGCGATCAGTTCGGGTGCCCGCTTGGTGCCGCTCTGCCGGACCCAGGGGACGGCCCGGGCGTAGTCGAAGCGAATGCGCAGGTCGACACCGAAGGTGACCGTTCCGGAGATCCCGACCACCCGGCGGACCAGATCGGTGCGCTCGATGGCGGCACCCGGGTCCGGCCCGACCGGCATGAAGTCGTGCACCTCGGCCACCCCGGTCGGCGTTCGCCACCTGGCCACCAGGATGAACGTGTCGCCGTCGTAGCTGCGGACGGACCGAGCCGCGTCGTCGGCCGGTCGCAGCCGCCACACCCCGTCGTCCGCATCGCCGAGCAGCGCGGCGAACACCGACGCGGAGTCGAGCCGGGGCAGGCAGAGCCAGCCGACGTCACCATCGCGCGACACCAGCGCCGCCGTGCGGCAGTTGCTCAGCAGCGCGAGGTCCTCGATGGGAGTCACCATGCACCCGATCTTGGCACTGCCGCCGGCATCAACTCCTTCGGGGGAGGATGCCCGCCCGTTGAGAAACTGGTGTGGCCTCGACCGTCGCCCGGCCGGCCGCGATGCCGAAGCGAACATAGGCCCCCGTGCCTGGGCTGACCCGCGGCAGTACGCTAGCGAACAGGAGGTGACTGGGATGAGCGCGGCTACGATGATCCAGCCAGACCCTGTTCCGCTCGCCATGGACGGCGCCGGGCGGCTGATGGTCGTCGGTACTCGCGTCCCCGTCGATACGTTGATATCCGCATTCAAGCGGGGCGAATCTCCCGAAGCCATCCACGAGTCCTTTGACACCGTCGCCTTGGCCGATGTCTACGCCGTGCTTGCCTACTACCTCCGACATCGTGCCGACATCGAGCAGTATCTGAGCGAGCGCGAGCGTCAGGGGACGGAGATCCAAGCTCGTAGGGAGAGCGAGTACCCGTCCGACGGCTTGCGGGCGAGACTGCTGGCGCGGCTGGGCTCGTGAGTGTTCGTTTCCTCGCCGACGAGAACCTCAATCGTGAGATCGTCACCGGCCTATGCCAGGCGTCTTCATCGTGCGGACCGCACTTGCCGGTACGTGTCGTCATCGATGATCTCTGCGTAGTGGCCGAAGCGAGCGACGCGGCCGAATGGGAAGGCCGCGTCCTCTATCTTCCGTTGAGGTGACGAGCCAGAACCGCACGGGCAGTCTCGACGGCGCCAACCTGACCAACGCGGCCACCGGCCGGCCCAACATCATGGGCTTTCCCCGCGAGTGTGGCGCGGGACGGCCCCCCCTTGCCCGCCGGCGGACGCCTTCATGACCAGTCCCGACTCGAATGGCCGAAAGTTCGTGTAGCTTAACTTTCATGTCCACTGTCGCCACCCGGACG
>CALMIQ010000393.1 GCA_937863965.1 uncultured Micropruina sp. | reverse complement strand
CGGAGGCGCCGGCGGTGCGGGCCCTGGTGCACGGGCCGATCGTGCTGGAGCGGATCTTCGGCGGCCGGCGTCCGGACGCTCACCTGCTGCGGATCGGCTGGGACACCGTCGCCGGTCTCGGCTCCGCGGTCGAACTCGCCGTGCCGGCGTCCGACTTGCCGCGGCCGTGGCTGGAGGGCTGGCTGCGCGATCAGGTGATCGCCCGGATCCCGGGAGGCCGCCATGTTCCTCGGTGATCTGCTGGCGAGGCCCGTGCTGCAGGCCGGACGCCGGGTCGGCTACGTCGCGGACGTCCGGCTGGTCGTTCCCCGGCACACCCCCGGCCAGCGGGTCGGCACCCCGCGGGTGTACGGCGTCATCGTGTGCCCTCGCCGTACCGGCTCATTCATGGGGTTCGAACGCACCGGCGTCCGAGAGCCGCGGCTGCTGGCGCGGTTCTTCGAATGGCGCGCGCGGGGCAGCTTCCTGGTGCTCTGGGACGACCTCGCCGCGGTGGCCGATACCGGCGTGGAACTCCGTCCACAGACCCGGCGCTGGTCGCCGGCGCTGGCCGATTGACGCGTCCAGGTCACGCCGGCTTCGACCCGAGATCCCGGCGTCCGCCGGGATGACGGAAAGCGTTCCCTCCGCCGGGGCGGGGGACGCTCTATTCGTCCTCCCGGCGCTCTGTTCGTCATCCCGGCGAATGCCGGGATCTCGTCGTCACCCACGTGGACGTTCGCCCTCAGGCTCGCGGGCCAGCCCGGACGACCAGAAGTGCATCAGGCGTACGGACGCCGTTCGCGGCGGTGCACCAACGCGAGCGGCAGCACCACCCAGAGGACGGCGAAGACCAGCAGCGACACCCCGCCCGTCACGATTCCCGCCACCAGGCCGACGACCACGCCGACCACCAGCGTGGCGACCAGGCCGACGGTGAGCGCGAGACAGGCCAGGCCGGCCTTCGCCATCACGGTGCCGAGGTTCACCAGCACGTCCTTCTCGTGCCGCCGGAACAGCAGCCGGTGCGCGGTGACCGGCGCCAGCACCAGGGCGGTCGAGAGGACGGCCAACAGCACGGCCGCCAGGAAGACCCCGACCAGGGCGGGGTCGATGTCGCCGAAACGGGTCTGGAAGGGCAGGATCAACAGGAATCCGCTGAGCAGCTGAATGCCGGTCTGGGTGACGCGCAGTTCCTGCAGCAGTTCCGCCCAGTTGCGGTCCAGGCGTTCCGCGGGTGTCTCGTTCCGCTCGGGCGACGGCGCCTCGTCCTCATCGGGATCCATCAGCTCACGGTACGCCTGCTGCCGACAGGGAGTCGGCCGGCGGGTCGACGACGAAGCGTGCGAAATCCGCGTTCCAGTCGGGTCCGGTCGGACCGACACGCCGAGGTGGCCCGGGCTGGTCCGCACCTCTCGGCTACGCGGCGATCGGTCAGATCCGTTCCGCCGCCGCGACGTAGTCGGCCTCGGAGACGTGTTCCTGCCAGTCGACCGCCTCCTGGCCGCCGGACAGTTCCACCACACCGCTCATCGCCAGGTGGGTCATGAACCTCTCGGGCGCGGCGCCGTGCCAGTGGCGCTGGCGGGGTGACGTCCAGACCGTCTCTCCCGGACGCAGCACGATCACCTCGTCCGCGGTGACCACCAGGCCGAGTCCCTCGGTGCAGTGCAGCATCTGCCCAGCGGCGTGGGAGTGCCAGGCGGTGTGCGCACCCGGGGTGAAGTGCACGCTGCCGACGCTGAAGCCGGCGTCCGGCGTCCCGACCACCATGTCGACGTAGACGTCGCCGGTGAACCGGTCCGGCGGCCCGGCGAGCGTGGCGGGGGCGGCAATTCGCTCCATGACTAGGTCCTTTCCTCGGATGCGGTGGCGATGGAGGTGCCGGCCCAGCTGGCCAGCAAGGCCAGCCGCTCGGCCGAGGCCGTGCCCGGCTCGGCGACGTAGGCGTTGAGCCGCAGGCCGGGGTCGGCGGTGAGCTCCATCGACTCGTAGCGCAGCGTGAGTTCGCCGGCGATCGGATGCCGGATCAGCTTGGTGCCCGTCCGGTGCTGCCGGACGTCGTGGGTCGCCCACAGGCCCGCGAAGACCTCGCTGCGGGTGGACAGCTCGCCGACCAGCTGGGTCAGGCCGCGGTCGTGCGGATTCTCGCCGGCCATCGTCCGCAGCGACGCGGCGAGCTCGCGGCTGACCCGATCCCATTCGACGAAGAAGTCCGCCGCGGCGGGGTCGAGGAACAGGAACCGGGCGAGGTTCGGGCGTCCGGGCGTGTCGAAGAGGGGCGCGTACAGCGCCCGGCCGAGCGCGTTGACGGCCAGCACGTCGGTGCGCGCGTTGCGGACGTACGCCGGGCTGCCGCTCATCGAATCCAGCAGCCACTGCACGGCCGGACGGACGCCGCGGCGCGGTGCCGGCGCCTGGGCGACCCGGCTGGACGCGGTCCGGGCCAGGTCGAACAGGTGCGCGCGCTCGGCGGTGTCGAGCAGCAGGGCGTCCGCCACCGCGCTCAGCACCGACTCCGAGACGCCCGCCAGAAGTCCCCGCTCCAGCCGGACGTAGTAGTCGACGCTCACCCCGGCCAGCAGCGCGACCTCCTCGCGGCGCAGGCCGGGCACCCGGCGTCGCGCACCGCCGGCCGGCATTCCGGCGCGTTCCGGGGTGACCCGCGCCCGCCGGCTGCGGAGGAACTCGGCGGCGTCGCGCCGGACGCCCGTCATCGGCCGACCCGATCCGGCCCGGTCATGGCCGCAGCAGCACCTTGACGGCGCGCCGGGAGTCCATCGCGGCATACGCCTCGGCGACCTCCGAGAGCGGCAACTCCAGATCGAAGACGGGGCCCGGGTCGAGTCGCCGGTTCCAGACCAGGTCGAGCAGTTCCGGCAGGTAGGCGCGACAGTGCGCCGGACCGCCCTTGATGCCGACGTTGCGCCAGAACAGCTCGTTGACCGGCAGGTCGCCGTGCGGCACGCCGACCACGCCGAGGTTCCCGCCGGAGCGCACGCTGCCGACCGCCTGCAGCCGGGCACTCTCGGTGCCGACGCACTCCAGCACGCAGTCGGCGCCGATGCCCTCGGTGAGCTCCTTGACCGCGTCGATGCCGGCCTGGTCACGCTCGGCGACGATATGGGTGGCGCCAAAGCGGCTGGCCAGTTCCTGGCGGTCCGGGTGGCGGCTCATCGCGATGATCGTGGGTGCACCCAGTTGGGCCGACGCCAGCACCGCGCAGAGTCCGACCGCGCCGTCGCCGACGACCGCCACGCTGGTGCCTGGGCCGACGCCGGCGCTGACCGCCGCGTGCCAGCCGGTGCACATCACGTCGGACAGCGCGAGGATGCTGGGAATCAGGTCGTCGTCCGGCGGTTCCGGCGTGGCCAGCAGGGTGCCGTCGGCGAACGGGATCCGGATCCGTTCGGCCTGGCAACCGGCGTAGTGGGCGCCGTTGAGGCAGTTCGCCTGGGCGTCCTTGCGGCAGACCGGGCAGGTGTTGTCGCCGGGGTTGAAGCCGCCGACCACGAAGTCGCCGGGCCGCACGGTGGTGACGGCGTCCCCGACGGCCTCGACGATGCCGCAGAACTCGTGGCCGATCGGGGTCGGACGCGGCACCGGCGCGATGCCGCGATAGCGCCACAGGTCCGACCCGCAGACGCAGGTGGCCACCGTCCGCACCACGGCGTCCGTGGGCTCCTCGATCACCGGGTCGGGACGCTCCTCGTAGCGGACGTCGCCGGGTGCGTGAATCACTGCTCCGAACATGTCTCCACCTCACTACATCGGGCCAGGTTGTGGAAGGTACTGCGAGTGCCACCTTGACTCTGGGCGATCGGGCTTGATCGACTCCCTGGCTTCGACGTCGACTGGGTGCCTCACCGCGTGCGCAGACCAGGGTCGTGGGAAGCCAATGGAGAAGTCATCCTTACCGGGTCGGTATACTGGGCAGTATGACCGTGACGACAGTGAAGGTGCCGAAGGCGACCAGGGACCGGCTTCATCGGTTGGCGGCCGCTGATGGACTCACGCTGGCCCAAGAGATCGAGAAGCTCATCGACCTGCATGTCCCGCGCCCGAAACCGACGATAGGGGGCTTCCGCAGCGAGCGGGCGCTCACCGCCGAGGAACTCGACGAGGAACTCGCAAACGGATTCGGCACATGAGTCCAGGCATCGTCGTCGACACCAGCGCGATCCTTGCCCTCTTCGACGAAGCCTATGTCGAGCATGAGGCGATCGCTCAGGTCGTCGCCTCGATCGCCGGGCCGCTCGTGGTATCGCCGTTCATCGTCGCTGAGGCGGACTACCTGCTGCAGAGCCGACTCGGAGCGGCTGCTGCTCGCCGCTTCGCCGCTGACATCGTCGCGGAGGCGTACGAACTCGCCGAGTGGACTGCTGCCGATCACGCCGTGGCGGCTGACGTGATCGGCCGCTTCTCCAACCCGAAGGACCATGTCGGAGTCGCCGACGCCTCGAACGTCGTGCTCGCCGATCGCTACCGGACCACCGCCCTACTCACGCTCGACCAGCGACACTTCCGTGTGCTGCGGCCCTTGTGGGGAGCCGATCACTTCACGCTTCATCCATATGACGCCTGACGGCGCGTGACGGTCGATCGATCGGCGTCGCCGTCCGCCTCGGCCCGGATCACTGGGTTGCGGCCGTTGTCTTGGGTGCGGGTGCCTGACCGGCGAGCGGACCGTAGAAGTGGGAGGCGGTGCCGCCGCCGTCGATCAGGATGTCGCTGCCGGTGATGAACGCGCCCCGTTCGGTCATCAGCAGTTCGCCGACCGTGCCGACCTCGTCCGGGGTGCCGGCGCGTCCGGCGGGGCTGAGTTCGAGCATCCGCCGGTAGCCGGCGCCGTTGGGGCCGTCGAGTTCGTCGCGGGCGAGTGGGGTGATGATGATCCCGGGGCTGATCGCGTTGACCGCACTCGATGAACGCCGCCCGCTTCGTCACCCACCTGCGCTACCTGTATGCCCGGGTGGCCTCCGGCAAGCAGATCGTCGACCCCCACCCGACCTTCGTTGACGCCATCACGAACGCCCATCCGGAGGCGATGGCCTGTGCGGTGAAGCTGCGGTTCCAGTTCGAGATGAACCTCGGCGAGAAGCTCAGCCCGGACGAGGTGGCCTACCTCGCGCTGCATGTCGCCCGGCTGGTCTGGGACCTGCGCGAAGACCGATGAACCGACCGAGGGCCTGACCAGCACGACGCCGGCCGCGGGCGACCCGGCATGCCGAACGCCCCGGCCGGCGATCCCAAGGAGTTCCCGCGAGGCGTGCGAGGGCAAGGATGCCCGCACGTCTCGGACAACCCCCTACCCGTAAGGAGAATCCATGTCCCCATCGAAACCCGTCCGAGTCCTGTTGGCCGCCGCAGCTG
>CALMIQ010000392.1 GCA_937863965.1 uncultured Micropruina sp. | reverse complement strand
GTTCATCTGGTCCGCCACGGGCAGGTACACAATCCCGACGGCATCCTCTACGGACGGCTCCCCGGCTACGGGCTGAGTGACATCGGCCGGGCGATGGCGCAGCGGCTCGGCGAGCATTTCGCGGACGTCCCGCTCACCCACCTGCGCTGCTCCCCGCTGCAGCGCGCCCGGGAGACCATGGCGCCGATCGCCGCGGAGCATCCCGACCTCGAGGTGGTCACCGACGATCGGGTGATCGAGGCGGCCAACGTCTTCGAGGGCCGCAACTTCGGCAAGTACAACCAGGTGTTGCTGCTGCCGCAGAACCTGTGGCACCTGCGCAACCCGCTGCGGCCGTCCTGGGGTGAGGCGTACCCCTCGATCGTGGCGCGGGTGAAGGCCGCCATGCGGGACGCCGCGCAGGCCGCCGGCGACGACGGGCAGGCGGTGATCGTGATGCACGAGCTGCCGATCTGGATCTCCCGGCTGGCCGCCGAGGGACGCTCGCTGGTGCACGACCCGCGCAAGCGGCAGTGCCGGCTGGCCAGCGTCACCTCGTTCACCTGGATCGACGACCGGATCGCCGCCGTCGACTACGCCGAACCGGCCGCCGACCTGGTGCCCGCCAAGAAGTCCAAAGTCCTGTTCCGCCCCGGCTCGTGATGCGTCGGCTCGCCGTGCTCCTGGTCGCCGCCGCGACGCTGCTGCTGGCGGCCTGCACCGGCTCGGGGACGTCCGCCGAGGGCGGCTACGTCAGCGGCGACGGCACGATCACCCGCGTCCCGGTCGAGCAGCGGACGCCCGCGCCGACCGTCTCCGGCACCACCCTGGACGACAAGCCGTGGAGCAGCGACTCGGTGACCGGCCGGGTGCTGGTCTACAACGTCTGGGGCTCGTGGTGCCCGCCCTGCGTCAAGGAGGCGCCCGCCCTGGTCCGGGCCGCGCACCGCACCGAGACGCTCGCCCAGTTCGTCGGGCTGAACACCCGCGACAGCGGAACCGCGCAGGCGCAGGCCTTCGTCCGCGAATTCGCCGTGCCCTACCCGAACCTGTTCGACCCGGGCGGCGCGCTGGTGCTGAAGTTCGCCGGCCAGTTGCCGCTGAACGCCATTCCCAGCACCGTCATCGTCGACGCCGAGGGCCGGATCGCCGCCCGCGTCCTGGGCGAGGCCACCGAGGCCACCCTGGTGGGCCTGATCGAGGACGTCGCGGCGGGCCGCTGATGATCCTCCTCGAGATCGGTGACTGGGCACGGCAGGCCGTCGGCGGGTCGATGGCGCTGGCCGTCCCGGTGGCGCTGCTGGCCGGGCTGATCTCGTTCTTCTCGCCGTGCGTGCTGCCGCTGCTGCCCGGCTACCTGTCCTATGCCAGCGGGCTGAGCGCCGCCCAACTCGCCGACGGCTCGCGCCGCGGCCGGGTGCTGGCCGGCACGTCGCTGTTCGTGCTCGGCTTCGCGGTGGTGTTCGTCTCCGGGGGCGTCCTGTTCGGCTCGCTCGGCACCACGCTGATGCAGTGGCGCGACACGCTGACCGTGATCGGCGGCGTCCTGGCGATCGTGCTCGGCCTGGTCTTCGCCGGCTGGGTGCCGTTCGCCAGCCGGACGATCAGGCTCGATCTGCGGCCCCGGGTGGGCCTGGCGGCGGCGCCCCTGCTCGGCATCGTCTTCGCCCTCGGCTGGACGCCGTGCATCGGCCCGGCGCTGCAGGTGGTGCTCACCCTGGCCCTCAACGAGGCCACCGCGCTGCGCGGCGCCGTGCTGGCCTTCTGCTACGCGCTCGGGCTCGGCCTGCCGTTCCTGATCGCCGGCGTGGCGCTGGACCGGTTCGCCTCGACCATCGCGTTCGTGAAGCGGCACCACCGGGCGCTGCAGGTCACCGGCGGCGTGATGATGATCGCGGTCGGGGTGCTGCTGCTGACCGGCGGCTGGGAGATCCTGATGGGCACCCTGCGGCAGTGGGCGGCGTCCTATGGGACGGTGATCTGATGGCGGACCGGCGGACGGCCGACCGGCCGGCCCGGCGTCGGGCACCGGGGACGCTGCGCGGTTCCGAGGCGGTGCGGTTCCTGTGGACCCAGCTGACCTCGATGCGGACGGCGCTGGTGCTGCTGTTCGCGCTGGCGCTGGCCGCGATTCCCGGTTCGCTCCTGCCGCAGCGTCCGACGTCCCCGGTGCGGGTGCGGGAGTTCATCGCCGAGAACCCGCAGCTGGGCGGCTTCTACGACGCCGTCGGGCTGTTCGACGTCTACGCCTCGCCCTGGTTCGCCGCCATCTACCTGCTGCTGTTCGTGTCGCTGGTTGGCTGCATCATTCCCCGGATCGGGGTGTACCTGCGCGGGCTGCGGGCCGAGCCGCCGGCCACCCCGCGCAACCTGGGCCGGCTGCCGGCGCACCTGGCGCTGGCGGCCCCCGCCGACGGCGCCGGGCTGCTGGACTCCGCCGAGCGGGTGCTGGGCCGCCGCCGGTTCCGCGTCCGCCGGCTGGAGGACTCGGTCAGCGCCGAGCGGGGCTACCTGCGCGAGCTGGGCAACCTGGTCTTCCACGTGTCGCTGGTGTTCCTGCTCTGCGGCCTGGCCTGGGGTTCGCTGTTCGGCTACAAGGGCACCGTCGCCGTGGTCGAGGGCCAGTCGTTCAGCAACACCTTGACCCAGTTCGACGACTTCACCGCCGGCGGGGCGTTCGGCGCCCAGCAGTTGGTGCCGTTCACGGTGCGGCTCAATACGTTCGAGGCCAAATTCGAGACCGGACCGGTGCAGCGCGGCGCCGCCCGGGTTTTCCGGGCCGACACCACGACGGTGCTGGACGGGGTCGAGAGCCGGCAGAGCCTGGAGGTGAACCATCCGCTGGTGCTCGGCGACAGCACCGTCCATCTGGTCGGCCACGGGTATGCCGTCGACGTCACGGTCAAGGACCCGAAGGGCAACGTGGCCTTCGCCGGCCCGGTGATCCTGCTGCCGCAGGACGGCAACTTCCTGTCGGTGGGGGTGGTGAAGGCGCCGTACGCGCGTCCGGAGCGGCTGGCCTTCGAGGCGCTGTTCCTGCCCACCGCGATGGACACCGACGGCGTGGGCACATCGGTCTTCCCGGACGCCCTCAACCCCGCCCTGCTGCTGAACGCCTGGCACGGGCCGCCGAAGGAGGCGACCGGCGTCCCCGAGAACGTCTATTCACTGGACACCACCGGCCTCACCCAGTTCACGACCGCCGAGGGAGACAAGCCGCTGCGGTTCACCCTGCGGCCCGGCGAGATCTTCGACCTGCCGGACGGCAGCACCATCCAGTTCCACGACTGGAAGCGCTGGGTCAGCCTGCAGGTGTCCAGCACGCCCGGGCTGTGGCTGGTCTTCATCTCGGTGCTGGTGGCGGTCGCCGGGCTGTGCCTGTCGCTGTTCATCCGCCCGCGCCGGGTGTGGCTGCGGGTGGCCGACGGCCGGACCGAGCTGGCCGGGCTGGACCGCACCGAGGGCCGCGGCGGCCTGGACGACGAACTGCGGCTGATCGCGGACGAACTGGGCCTCGATGAACGGGGACGTGGCGAACGGGTACTTGCGCCGTCCGCGGTCGATGACGCAGGCTCCACGGGGAAGGGAGAACAGTGATGGCCGAGTACTGGTCGAACCTGGCGATGGTGACCTCGGCGGTGGTCTACCTGCTCGCGCTGGCGGCGTTCGCCGCCGAGTGGGCGGCCGCCCGCCGGCTGGAACCCGTCGAGGCGCCGGTCGGCGTCCTGGTCGGCGCCGGCGGGCCGGCGGAGACCACGGACGAACCCACACCGGCCCCGGCGGACGAGCGGGCCCGGGTGCGCACCGACATGTTCGGCCGGATGGGCCTGGGACTGACCGTGATCGCCTGGGGCAGCCACCTGGCCGGGGTGGTCCTGCGCGGGGTGGCCGGCAACCGGTTCCCGTGGGGGAACATGTACGAGTTCGTCACCGCGGCGATGCTGTTCGTGGTCGCGATCTACCTGGTGCTGGCGTTCCGCGGGGTCCGCTGGCTGGGGCTGCCGGTGGCCCTGCTCGCCGTGGTCGGCCAGGGCCTGGCGGTCACCGTCTTCTACGTCGCGGTCGCGCCGCTGGTTCCGGCGCTGCACTCGGTGTGGTTCATCGTCCACATCGTCGCCGCGGCGGTCGCGGGCGCGGCGTTCAACGTGGGCGGCCTGTTCTCCGTCCTGTACCTGCTGAAGAGCCGCGCGGAACGCCGCGAGCGGACGCGCGGCTACCTGGCGAAGCTGCCGTCGTCGTCCCGGATCGACGAGCTGGCCTACCGGTTTCACGCCTTCGCCTTCCCGCTGTGGACGTTCGCGATCGCGGCCGGCGCGGTCTGGGCCGAGTACGCCTGGGGACGGTTCTGGGGCTGGGACCCGAAGGAGACCTGGTCGCTGGTCACCTGGGTGGTCTACGCCGGCTACCTGCACGCCCGGGCGACGGCCGGATGGCGCGGCACCCGGGCCGCCGTGGTCGCGATCGTCGGCCTGGCCTGCTTCTGGTTCAACTTCGTCGGGATCAACCTGCTGGTCTCCGGCCTGCACTCCTACGCCGGCATCTGAGGCTCGGCCGGGCGGCTGCGGGCGACTCGCGCCGGCGTCCGGACGGGTCCGAAACCGCGGCTTCACGCGGGGGTGCAAGAATCGGCGCATGCGGCACTTCGACCTGTGTGTGATCGGCTCCGGTTCGGGCAACTCCATCGTCGACTCGCGTTTCGACGATCTCTCCGTCGCGCTGGTCGACAAGGGGGAGCGCTTCGGCGGCACCTGCCTGAACGTGGGCTGCATCCCCACCAAGATGTTCGTCTACCCGGCCGAGTTCGCCTCGTCAGCCGAACGCGCCAAGCGGGTCGGGGTGACCATCGGGAAGGTGAAGTCCGACTGGGTCGCGATCCGGGACCGCATCTTCGGCCGGATCGACCCGATCAGCGAGGCGGGCGAGGAGTGGCGGCGCAGCAACGGCAACGTCACCCTGTACCGCGAGTCCGCCCAGTTCACCGGGCCGAAGCAGCTGCTGATCGGGGACGAGACGGTCACCGCCGACCGGTTCGTGCTGGCCGCCGGCTCGCGTCCGTTCATCCCCGACCTGGCCGGCCTGGACGACCCCCGGGTCGCCGAGCGGGTGCACACCTCGGACGACGTCATGCGCCTGGACGCCCTGCCGGCCTCGCTGGTGATCATCGGCGGCGGCTTCGTGGCCGCCGAGTTCGCCCACGTGTTCTCGGCGCTGGGCACCAAGGTGACCGTGCTGCAACGCTCGGAGGTGCTGCTACGCAAGGAGGACGCCGACATCGCCGCCGCCTTCACCGAACAGCTGGCGAATCGGGTGCACGTGCGGCTGCGGCAGCGGGTGATCGGCGTGGACATGACCGAACGCGACACCGTGATCGTCGAGAGCGTCGACGCCAAGGGCATCCACTACGACTTCGAGTGCGAGCGGGTGCTGATCGCGCTCGGCCGCATCCCCAACGGCGACCTGCTCAACCTGCCGGCGACCGGCGTCCACACCCATGCCGACGGCCGGGTGAAGGTCGACGAGCACCAGCAGACGAACGTCAAGGGCATCTTCGCCCTGGGCGACGTCTCGTCGGCCGCCCAGCTCAAGCACGTCGCCAACCACGAGGCGCGGGTCGTCCAGCACAACCTGCTGCACCCCCGCAAGATGATCAGCGCCGACCACCGGTTCATCCCGCACGCCGTGTTCAGCGACCCGCAGATCGCGTCGGTCGGGCTCACCGAGGCCCAGGTGCAGGATCGGGGCAAGCCGTACGTGACCGCCCGCCAGGACTACGGCAGCGTCGCCTACGGCTGGGCGATGGAGGACACCGAGCACTTCGTGAAGCTGATCGCCGACCCGAAGACCAAGCGGCTGCTCGGCGCGCACATCCTCGGCCCGCAGGCGACCACGCTGATCCAGCCGCTGATCCAGGCCATGTCGTTCGACCTGGACGTCCCCAGCATGGCCCGCGGGCAGTACTGGATCCATCCGGCCCTGACCGAGGTGGTCGAGAACGCCCTGCTGGCCCTGGAGCCATGAGACGCCGAACCGTCCTGGCCGCCGCGCTGGCGAGTCTGCTGGCCGGCTGCTCCGGCGGACCCGCGCCCAGCGCGCCGCCCACGGGCGGCCCGCCGCCGGCACCGGCGTCCGTGCCGTCGTCGGCGACGCCCGGCGCGACGGTGTCCGCGTCCGGCCCGGCCACCCCCGCGCCGCCAACACCGACCGAGTGCGCCGCGCGGATCGTCGACGCGATGGGCACCGCCGAACGGGCCGGGCAGGTGGTGATGGTGGGGGTGACCGGCGCGTCGGCGTCCGAGCTGGCGACGCTGAAGAAGCTGAAGATCGGTTCGGTGATCCTGATGGGCGGCCGGACGAGTGGGGTCAGCGGCGTGAAGCGAGTCACCGCCAGGTTGGCCTGGAAGGGCCAGCGGACGCCGATGCTGATCTCGGTCGACCAGGAGGGCGGGCTGGTGCAGCGGCTCAGAGGTCGCGGCTTCGATGCCATGCCGTCGGCGAAGGTGCAGTCCGGCTGGAGCAACGCCACCCTCGAATCCCGCGCCGCCCGCTGGGGACGCCAACTCGCCGCCGCCGGGGTGAACTGGACGCTGGCCCCGGTCGCCGACGTCGTGCCGAAGTCGATGACCCGCCGCAACGCCCCGATCGGCGCCCTGAACCGCGGCTACGGCTCCGACCCGGACGCGGTCGCGGCCAAGGTGACCGCTTTCGTGCGTGGCATGGAGACCGCGGGCGTGGCCACGTCCGCGAAGCACTTCCCCGGAATCGGGCGGGTGGTCGGCAACACCGACCACACCGCCGGGGTGAAGGACACCATCACCCGCGCCGACGACCCCTACCTGAAGCCCTTCCGGGCCGCGGTCGAGGCCGGGGCGCCGAGCCTGATGGTCTCCACGGTGACGTACACCAGGATCGACGCCCGGAACATGGCGGCGTTCTCGCCGAAGGTGATCGGCCTGATCCGGGAGGGTCTCGGCTTCGCCGGCGTGGTGATCTCCGACGATCTCGGCGCGGCCCGTGCGCTGGCGTCCGTGCCGGCCAGGAGGCGCGGAATCGGCTTCCTGAAGGCCGGGGGAGACATCGCGATGACGGTGACCCCAGGACTGGCCGACGAGTTCGTGGCCGGCATCCGTGCCGCCGCCGATGATCCGGACGTCGCCGCGCAGCTGCGCGCGTCGGCCGTCCGGGTGGTGGCGATGAAGATCGGGCTCGGGTTGGTGCCCTGCCGCTGACCGGGTGGCGGGTCAGGCCTCGACGCGCAGGTCGGCCATCGCGTTGCGGGCGTCCCTGACCAGCTGCTGATCGGCGTTGTCGGGGATCGAGGCGTAGTAGATGCTGGACGACTCCGCCTTGGTGGCGACGATCATGATGATCGCCAACTCGCCCTTGGCCTGCAGGTTGGGGATGTCGAAGGACAGGTGGGTCTCGACCAGCCAGGCCTCCTTGCCGTCCACGGTGGTGGCCTTGTTGACCTTGTCGTCGCGGACCACCTCGGCGTCGTCGTAGAAGACGCCCATGATGCACTTGACCACGATCTCGGAGCCCTGCTGGGGGCTGAAGAAGCCGTCGCCGGCGACCAGCTCGCCGACCAGCACCGACGCCACCCACTGCGAGTTGGGCTTGTAGTTCGGCTCGATGGTGACCGTCTGGGTCAGCACGTCACGGCCGAACGGAACCCGGGTCTCCTCGCGCGGCGCCGCCCATGGGGTGCCGAGGCGCGGGTAGGACAGGGCGCCGCCGTACACCCGGTCGTTGATCGGGGCCGGGGCGGGGGTGGTCGTCGTCGCCACCTGCTTGGGGCAGACGTTCTGGGTGGGGTTGGTGCCGGTGGACGGCGTGGTGCCGAGGATGCCGCCCAGGTTGCGGATCGCCAGCCAGCCGACCAGGCCCAGCACCACCACGATGGCGGCGATCCCGAGCCACCAGCCGATCGGCGAACGACGCTTCTGGTTGGGGTTCCAGCCCTGTTGCCCTCCCGGGTGCTGCGGCACGCCCATCCCGCCCTGCGGCGCGGCCTGCGCCGGGTTGTTGGTGATGGACGCCGACCAGGACGAACCCGTCCAGTAGCGGTACATGCCGGGCTGACCGCCCGGATCCGGATACCATCCTGCCCTGCTCACGGGGCGAGTCTAGACGGCGTGATCCAGTGTTCGGATGACACGTCATCCCGGCGGATGCCGGGATCTCCGAGCAGGCCGGGGGCGACGAGCCGGGAACCGGGTGGGTGGTGGCGTATCGGGCGCTCGCTGCGCGGCCAGTCCGGCGGACATCGGCGATCGGTCCTGATATCGACTACACAGTTGTGCCGACACGCCGGGCATCAGGGCGGAATCCGGGCGTGTCCTGTCGACTCCGTGGTCGATTTCAGGCTCCAGCGGAGTAGCCCCTCGGTTCCAGGGCGTCGCCTCGTCGTCTTGTGCCCCGACGTTCGAGATTCGCACCCGAAAGAACCGTCCCCGGCCGGTCAGCCGAAGCGGCCGGTGATGTAGTCCTCGGTGGCCTTCACGTCGGGGGTGGAGAAGATCTTCACCGTCGGACCCATCTCGATCAGCTTGCCGGGGGCTCCGGTGCCGGCGATGTTGAAGAACGCGGTCTCGTCGGACACCCGGGCGGCCTGCTGCATGTTGTGGGTGACGATCACGATCGTGTAGGTCTCCTTGAGCTCCTGGATCAGATCCTCCACGGCCAGCGTCGAGATCGGGTCGAGCGCCGAGCACGGCTCGTCCATCAACAGCACCTCGGGCTGCATGGCGATGGCCCGCGCGATGCACAGCCGCTGCTGCTGGCCGCCGGAGAGGCCGGAGCCCGGCTTGTCCAGCCGGTTCTTGACCTCTTCCCACAGGTTCGCGCCGCGCAGGGACCGCTCCAGCAGATCGTTGGCCTCGGTGGCGTTCATCCGCTGCTTGTTCAGCTTGTAGCCGGCCAGCACGTTGTCCTTGATCGACATGGTGGGGAACGGGTTGGGCCGTTGGAACACCATGCCCACCTGGCGGCGGACGTTCACCGGGTCGACGCCGGGGCCGTAGAGGTTGTTGCCGTCCAGCAGCACGTCACCCTCGACATAGGCGCCGGGGATCACCTCGTGCATCCGGTTCAGGGTGCGCAGGAAGGTGGACTTGCCGCAGCCCGACGGCCCGATGAACGCCGTCACCGAACGCGGTTGGATGGTCATCGAGACGTCTTCGACGGCCAGGAACTTGCCGTAGTAGCAGTTGAGGTCGTTGACCTCGATCCTTTTCGACATGGGTTTCTCTCTCGGTCAGCGTCCGGCGGATGGGGCGAAGCGTTTGGCGATGAAGCGGCCGATCAGGTTGAGCACCATCACCAGGACGATGAGGGTCAGTGCCCCGGCCCAGGCACGCTCGTTGTAGAAGATCCGCTCCACGCCCGGATGCGCGTACTGGTCGTAGACGAACACCGGCAGCGTCATCATCGGGTTGGCGAACGGGTTGGTGTTGGTCGAGTTGGTGAAGCCGGCGGCGATCATCAGCGGGGCGGTCTCGCCGATGATCCGGGCGATCGCCAGGATCACGCCGGACACGATCCCGGACAGCGACGTGGGCAGCACCACCGACATGATCGTGCGCCACTTCGGCACGCCGAGCGCGTAGGACGCCTCACGCAACTCATTGGGGACGATCCGGAGCAATTCCTCGGTGGCGCGCACCACGATGGGGATCATCAGCACCGACAGTGCCAACGAGCCGGAGAAGCCGTTGATCGTGCCGGGACCGAAGACGATGGCCATCAGCGCGTAGGCGAAGAGGCCGGCGACGATCGAGGGAATGCCGGTCATCACGTCCACGAAGAAGGTGATTCCGCGGGCGAGCATGCCGCGGCCGTACTCGACCAGGTAGACGGCCGTCATCAGCCCGATCGGGACCGAGATCAGGGTTGCGATGCCCGTCACGAACAGCGTGCCGTAGATGGCGTGCAGGGCGCCGCCGCCGTCGCCGATGACGTTGCGCATCGACCAGGTGAAGAAGGTGGCGTCGAACCTCGGCAGTCCGCCGGACAGGCTCGCCCACAGCACCGACACCAGCGGCAGCAGGGCGAGCAGGAAGGCGCCCGCCACCAGATTGGTGGCCAGCCGGTCGGTGGCCCGGCGGCGTCCCTCGACGCTGCGCGACAGCAGGTAGATCGCCGGCAGGTAGATGACCGCCCCGAGGAAGACGGTGGTGCCGGGATCGAAGCCGTCCAGCGCGGTCGAATCGATGAGCGCGCCGACGAGGGCGGCGCCGGCCAGGGTCGCCCAACTGGCGACGTTGGGCAGCTGCCCGGCGGTCAGCGGATTGGGCCTGGTTTCGGTGAGCGTGGTCATCAGTTGGCCCCCGAGAATTCCTTGTAGCGAGCGACGATCAGTCGGGCACACATGTTGACCACCAGGGTGATGATGAACAGCACCAGGCCGCCGGCGATCAACTGATTGGTCTTGAGGCCGTAGGCCTCGGGGAAGTTCTGGGCGATCACGGCGGCGATCGTGTTCGGGTTCTGCGAGGTGAGGATCTCCGCGGTGATCACCGGGGCGCCCGAGAGCACCATGGCGACCGCCATGGTCTCGCCGAGCGCGCGTCCGAGACCGAGCATCACCGCGCTGACCACGCCGGCGCGGCCGAAGGGCAGCACGGCCATCCGGATCATCTCCCACCGGGTCGCACCCAGGGCCAGGGCGGCCTCCTGGTGGAGCACCGGGGTCTGCAGGAAGACCTCTCGCGACAGCGAGGTCACGATCGGCAGGATCATCACCGCCAGCACGATGGCCGCGGTCAGCAGGGTGCGTCCGGTGCCGGACGGCTGGCCGGCGAAGAACGGGATCCAGCCCAGGTTGGCGTTCAGCCACAGATACAGGGGCTGGACGGCGGGCGCGAGCACGGCGCTGCCCCACAGGCCGAACACCACCGACGGGACGGCGGCCAGCAGGTCGATCACGTAGCCCAGGCCGGACGCCAGCCGGCGCGGGGCGTAGTGGGTGATGAACAGGGCGATGCCGATCGCCACCGGCACGCCGAGCAGCAGCGCCCAGAAGGACGCCCACACCGTGCCCCAGGCGAACGGCAGGATCCATGACCAGAACTCACCGTAGCCCTGCGCCTCGAGCTGGGCGGGCGGAGTGGTCAACGCAGGGAACGCCTGCATGAGGAGGAACCCGGCGACCATCGCGAGGATCACCAGGATGGTGACCCCCGAGCCGGTCGCCAGGCCACTGAACACCTGGTCACCGATCCGGCGCCTGGTCTTGGTGGCGCGCTGCGGTGCCGGTGTCGGGGTCACCTGTCGGGTGGACTGCGTCACACTTGTCATCTTTCGCTCAATCTGAGGGGGATGCTACGGCGTGGAACCGGCCAACGCCCGTCCGGTTGAGGCCGGACGGGCGCTGGACGGCTCACTTGATCGAGTCGATCGCGGCCTTGACCTTGGCCTGGGTGGCGCTGGTCAGAGGCGCGCTACCGGCCGCCGCAGCGGCTGATTTCTGGCCCTCGGCGGAGGCGACGTAGCCGATGAAGCTCTTGACCAGCTCCGCGTCCTTCGCGTCCTTGTAGGCCTCGCAGAGCAGTACGTAGCCAACCAGCACCGCCGGATAGACACCGGCAGCCTTTCGGTTCAGTTTCAGCGCCAGGTCGTGCTCGGAGCGGCCCGGGATGGTCGAGGACTGGTCCACGATCTTGGCGGCGGCCTCGGCGGTCGGGCTGAGCCAATCGTCGCCCACCTTCAGCTTGGCGTGGCCCAGATCCTTGGCGGCGGACGCATCGGCGTAGCCGATCGTGTTCGTGCCGTTGGCCACCGCATCCACCACCCCGGAGTTGCCCTTGGCTGCCTCGCCGCCGAACTCCGCGGGGAAGGTGTCCGAGGCGGCCTCGGTCCACACTGACGGCGCCGTTTGATGGAGGGCATCGGTGAAGTTGTTCGTGGTGCCCGAGTCGTCGGAGCGATGGACGGCGGTGATGTTGGCGTCCGGCAGCATGACGCCAGAGTTCGTCGCCGCGATCTTGGCGTCGTTCCACTTCGTAATCCTGCCGGCGAAGATGCTCGCTAGGGTGTCGGCGTCGAGCTTGAGATCCTTGACTCCCTGCACGTTGAAGATCACGGCGATCGGGGAGACGTAGACCGGCAGGTTGAGCGCGCTGGACTCGGCGGTGCACTTGCCGAACTTGCCGGCACCGAGCTCCTCGTCCTTGAACGCCCGGTCGGAGCCGGCATACTGCACCGCCCCGGAGACGAAGGCCTCTCGGCCCGCACCCGATCCGTCCGGGGAGTAGTTGATGGTGACGCCCGAATTGGCGGACTGGTAGTCGGCGATCCACTTCTGCTGAGCGGCAGCCATAGCGCTTGAGCCCTTGCCGGCCAGAGTGCTGGCGGCGGTCGTGCCACCGGTGGAGCCGGTGCCCGGGTTGCCCTCGTTGGCCGCACAGGCGGACAGAGTCAGCGCGGCGGCGGCCAGCAGGGCCACCGGAGCGCCGAGCGTGGAGATCTTCACGGCTTTCCTTTCGCGAGTGGGAGCGAGACGCTCCGCATCGCACGGTAGGCAGCGCAGACGTCCGGCTGGGGAGTGCTGGGTGAACAGCGGGTGAACTCGGTTTCTCGGCGGTGCGGACGGCGTCCGGAGCGTGCGGGATTACATCAAGTTCGGCGGTCCGCCCAGCGGCTGAGGCGAGAGAGGGTGCGAATCGGATGTAAATCGACACTCCGCGCGCGAGGCTCGCGACCAGAGGTCGGTTCCGCGTCGCAGCCGAGGAAGAGGGAGACACGTGCGGCGAAGAGTTCGGGGTGGGTGCGGTTCCATTCATGGCCCACGCCCGGGACGATCTCCAGGACGGCGGACGGGATGCCTGCCGCGATCGACCGGGCGGCGGCCAGGTTGGGCCGATCGCGGCCACCGCACAGGACGAGCGTCTCGGCGGCGATGCTGGCCAGGGCGGGTCGGAGATCCGTCGTGGTCAGCGCGCTCAGCGTCGCCAGGAGATCGCCCTTGCTCAGCCCGGGCGCGGCCACCAGCCGCGACGGCAGCACCCTCATGACGGCGCTCTGCACTCGCATCAGGAGCCGGGGCGGATGCACCTGACCACCGGAGATCACCAGCCGCCGGACGCGGTCGGGATGGTCCGCGGCGAACCGCAACGCGACCATCGCACCCAGCGACAGGCCCACCACGTCCACCCGCTCCTCGCCCAACTCGTCCACTTGGTCGCGGACGCGCCTGGCGGAGTCTTCGATGCTGAAGCCACTGCCACGGTTGAGCTGAAGGTAGCGGCCGGTGAGCATCGCCGGCAGGCCGGTGATGACCGGCCGCCAGTCATCCTGGTTCTGCCCCAGACCGGGAAGGAACACCACGGTCGACACGCCCTCAACCTAGCCCGGTGCGGTCGCTGACGGGCGCTACGGCCCTCGGCGGCCGGTCAGTTCCTGCCGAATCGCTGTTGCGCAGCCTGGCGGGTGGTGTCGAGGGCGGCAGCGATCACCGTCCAGGAGTCGCCGGCCTCGCGGGCCGCCTTGACGGCGTCGCGAAGCTCCTGCTCGGCCCGCGCGATATCCCGACGCGCGGCCAGGATCCGGCGGAAGTGGACGGCGTCGCGGGCCGGGTGGGTGCTCGGCTCCAACTGGTCGAGTCCGACGGTGTCATGCGTGGTGTTGATGCTCATTCGCGTCACCTCATCTCAGGTAGTCGTAGAACTTCGGTCGGAGCAGGTCAGCGTGGATGATCCGCGTGGGCAACCCGGCGGGCACGGCAACCAACTCCAGAAGTCGACCATGTCGGTCGGCGCCGATCACGAGCAGCCGCTCCTCCCCGTCGTACTCGTACTCGACGAGGCGGATCGCGTTGAACCATGCATGCTCGATGTCGGCGTCCACGATCCCGTGCTTTGCGCGCGGCACCGCGGATCTCCATGCGTCAAGTTTATCTTGACGGCACGGACATCTGTCAAGAGGATCTTGACGAAGGGGTGACGGTGGTGCGCCTCGCAGTCCGGTAGGGCCGATCAACGCCCCTGAGGGTGTGGCGAGAGCCAGTTCCGATGTGCCGCGGCGAGGTCGTCTCGCTGCCGCGTGGTCGATAGGAAGACGTCTGCTCCAAGCATCGTACGGGTGGTAGAGCCAGCCGACGTCGTCCGGGGCGATGATGATTCCCCAAGCGACTCCGTCGGCGACTGCACGCAGA